>JAKJFB010000324.1 GCA_022705125.1 Pseudomonadota bacterium | reverse complement strand
GCATCGCGGTGTTCCTGACCGAAGTGTGCCCGCCGTGGCTACGCGCCTGGGTCGGCGGCGCGATCGAACTGCTGGCCGGCATCCCGTCGATCATCTACGGCATGTGGGGCCTGTTCGTGCTCGCGCCCTTCCTCAGCGAGTACGCCTTCCCGTGGTTCGACGAGAAGCTCGGGCCCTGGCCGGCGATCGGCGCGCTGTTCCGCGGCCCGCCGCTCGGCATCGGCATGGGCACGGCCGGCCTGGTGCTGGCCGTGATGGTGATTCCGTTCATCGCCTCGGTGATGCGTGAAGTCTTTCTCACCGTGCCGCAGCGGCTGAAGGAGTCGGCTTACGCGCTCGGTTCCACGACCTGGGAAGTGGTGTGGGACGTGGTGCTGCCCTACACCCGGTCGGCCGTGGTCGGCGGCATCTTCCTTGGCCTCGGTCGTGCGCTGGGCGAAACCATGGCGGTGACCTTCGTGATCGGCAACGCCTACAGCTTGTCGCCGTCGCTGCTTGAACCCGGCACTTCGATCGCGTCCACCATCGCAAACGAGTTCGGCGAGGCGCTCGATCCGTTGCATCGCTCCTCGCTGCTGGCGCTGGCGCTGGTGCTGTTCCTGCTCACCTTCGTGGTGCTGGCGCTGGCCAAGTACATGCTGATGAAGCTCAGGCAGCGCGAGGGCAAGTGAGCATGGCCGAGATCGGCGAACGCCTCTACCTGCGCCGCCGCGTGAAGAACGCGCTGGCGATGACGCTGGCGTTCGCCGCCGCCGTGTTCGGGCTGTTCTGGCTGGCGTGGATCCTCTGGACCACGATCAGCAAGGGCGTGGCCGCGATGAACCTCGACCTGTTTACGATGATGACGCCACCGCCGGACGCGCGTGGCGGCCTGCTCAACGCCTTCTTCGGCAGTGCGGTGATCAGCCTGCTTGGCATCGCGCTCGGCACGCCGGTTGGCATCGCGGCGGGAACCTGGCTGGCCGAGTACGCGCATCATCGCCGCCTCGGCCAGGTGATCCGCTTCGTCAACGACATCCTGCTGTCCGCGCCCAGCATCGTGCTCGGCCTGTTCGTCTACACCATCGTGGTGTTGCCGAGTGGCGGCTTCTCGGCGCTGGCCGGCGCGATCGCGCTCGCCTTCATCGCGCTGCCGGTAATCGTGCGCACCACCGACGAGATGCTGCGCCTGGTGCCGGCGCAGATGCGCGAGGCCGCGCTCTCGCTCGGCGTGCCGCAATGGAAGGTGACGCTGCAGGTGCTGATGCGCTCGGCCCGCCCCGGCATCGTCACCGGCGTGCTGCTGGCGCTGGCGCGGATCAGCGGCGAGACCGCGCCGCTGCTGTTCACCGCCTACAGCAACCAGTTCTGGAGCACCGACCTCACCGGCCCGATGGCGAACGTGCCGATGGTGGTGTTCCAGTATGCGATGAGTCCCTACGAATCCTGGAACGCGCTGGCCTGGGCCGGCGCCTTCATGGTGGCGATCTTCGTGCTGCTGCTGAGCACGCTGGCGCGCGCCGTACTCTTGCGAAAGAAGGTAATGCACGAATGATGTCGGTCGAGTCGTGGTCCCTTGAATCAAGCGGCGGTGCGCCTTGCAACACAAGCCGCGCGGGGTTGTCGAAGCACGCCGGGGATCGGTGCTGCCGCCACGCGTTTGCTCGCCGCGAACGCTCCGGGGCGACGCATGATTGATGTCCGCCCGGTGGTGAATGCGCCGACCATCAAGCCCGCTGCCGCACGCACCAAGCTGTCGGCACGCGGCCTGAGCTTCCACTACGGCGCACACCAGGCGCTGCGCGGCATCGATCTCGACATTCCCGAGCGCCAGGTCACCGCGCTGATCGGGCCCTCGGGCTGCGGCAAGTCGACCCTGTTGCGCGTTTTCAACCGCATCTACTCGATCTATCCGGGCCAGCGCGCCGAGGGCGAAGTGCTGCTCGACGGCGCCAACGTGCTCGACCCGAAATTTCCCTTGAACCGGCTCCGAAGCAAGGTCGGCATGGTGTTCCAGAAGCCGGTGCCGTTCCCGATGTCGATCTACGACAACGTGGCCTACGGCATCCGCCACTACGAGAAGCTGCCCCGCTCCGAAATGGATGCGCGCGTGGAGCAGGCCTTGAACCAGGCGGCCCTCTGGGACGAGGTCAAGGACAAGCTCCGGCACAACGCGCTCGGACTCTCGGGCGGGCAGCAACAGCGCCTTTGCATCGCGCGCGCGGTGGCAGTGAGCCCGGACGTGATCCTGCTGGACGAACCGACCTCGGCGCTCGACCCGATTTCCACCGCGCGCATCGAACAACTGATCGCGGACCTGAAGCAGGACTACACCATCGTCATCGTCACCCACAACATGCAGCAGGCCGCGCGCGTCTCGGATCGCACCGCCTTCATGTACCTGGGCGAGCTGGTGGAGCAAGGCGAGACCGAAGCCCTGTTCACCCGTCCGACCCGGCAGCAGACCGAGGACTACATCACCGGGAGGTTCGGCTAAGCCATGCCCAGCAACCACGACCATATCGTCAAGAGCTACGACGCCGAGCTGACCCGCCTCACCGGCGAGATCGTGCGCATGGGCGAGATCGCGGTGCACCAGATCGGCGCCGCGATCGATGCGCTGGAGCGGCGCGACAGCCGCAACGCCGAGCGCGTGGTGGCCAACGACGAGGCCATCGACGCGCTCGAACACGAGGTCAGCCATGACGTGCTGCGCCTGCTTGCGCTGCGCCACCCGATCGCGCGCGACCTGCGCGAAGTGATGGCGGCGCTGCGCATCGCCTCGGACATCGAACGCATCGGTGACTACGCGGCGAACGTGGCCAAGCGCTCGATCGTGCTGAACCTCACCGCGCCGGTGTCGCCGGCCAGTCGCCTCGCCGCGCTGGCCGCGATGGCTGCCGACATGACGCGCGAAGTGCTGGAGGCCTATCGCGCGCGCGACGCCGACCGCGCCCGCGCCGTGCGCGATCGGGACGCAGAGCTGGATGATCGCTACACCGCGCTGTTCCGCGAGCTCCTGACCTACATGATGGAAGAGCCGCGCACCATCACCTCCTGCGCGCACCTGCTGTTCATGGCCAAGAACCTGGAACGCATCGGCGACCACGCCACCAACATCGCCGAGAACATCTGGTTCCTGGTGCATGGCGAGTACCTCGCCGCCATGCGCGACAAGCGCGACCTCACCACGTCGCCGCACCCGGATTGAGCGCGGGAACGGCCGCGCACGGCGGCGTCGCGGATCGATCGCGCGCACGCGGCGTCAACGCGGCCAGACCTGCCCCAGGGGATCGAACTCCACCGTCGCCTTTTCGGCCCCGCGGCTGCCGAAGCCACACACCGCAAGCGGGCTTTCCGCCTGCGGGTCGAGCCCGAAGGCCTGTTCGATCTCGACCTCGTTGATTGCCGCCGTGACGAACGCACCCAGGCCGAGTTCCGTCGCGCCGAGGTACAGGGTCTGTGACAGGTGCCCGACGTCGAGGATCAGGGCGCGATAGGCCTTGGCGTGGTTGCGGTACTTCCAGAAGCTGCGCGCGAAGCGCGGCACCAGCATCACCAGCACATGCGCATCGCCGAACCAGTGCTGCCCTGCGACACAGCGCCGTGCCAGGGCGCGCAGCGACTCTTCGTCAGGTGCCGCACAAGGCAAGGGCTGCAGTGCGTGATCAACGGCGTGATAGTGATACAGGCCCGGCTCGATGCCCTCGACCCGCTGCACCAGCAGGTAGGCTTCGGTCGCATGCAGACCGCCGCCGGAGGGACTGGTCTTCTTCATGATCGCCGCTCCCGGCGCCGGCTCGATCACGGCCTGCGCCGCGAACACGCGGTGCATCAGGGCGGCGCAGTCAGCCAGCGGCAGGGTGCTCGCGCGGTCGAAGTTGCGGCAGGTGGTGCGGCGTTGCATCAGCGCTTCCAGCGCCGAAGTCGATG
>JAKJFB010000323.1 GCA_022705125.1 Pseudomonadota bacterium | reverse complement strand
GTTTCGACGCCGACTTCGCGCTGATGTCGATGGAGCTCGACCAGCTGTGCGAGAGCCTGATCGAGGTGTTCGGTATCGAGGAGGACTGAGGCGCGGCCTCAGCTCACGACGCGCACCAGCACCACCAGCGCCCCGGTCAGCGCCAGCGCCGCAACGCCCAGCAGCAACCGCTCCGCGCCGTTGAAGCGCTCGCTGCGGTAGAGCTCCTGCCACCAGGCGGCCTGGGGTCGACGTCCGCTCATAGGGGTCCGGGGTGTTGCGGGCCGCAAGGGCTTTGCGGTCACGGGCGGGTGAATATATCACCGGCCCGTCGGGGGGAACTTCGGGGGGAACCGTGAATAATGCCGTGGGCCGGGCGGGCCCGGGAGCCCGCCACGGAAGACCCTCAGTAGCTGGTCGGCAGCTTGCCGTTGATGATGATGTTCTTGCCCTCGAAGGCGATATAGTCGCCGATGGCCAGATCCTTCAGGATGCGCGCGACCATCTCGCGCGAGGCGCCGACGCGATCGGCGATGTCCTGCTGCGTCAGGCGCTCCTCGATGTAGAGCTTGTCGCCGCGCGGCTCGGCGAGCGTCATCAGCACCTTGGTGACGCGGCCGTAGACGTCCTGCAGGGCCAGGCTCTTCACGTTCTCGGTGAGTTTGCGCACGCGCCGCGTGAGGTTGCGGATCAGGGTCGTGGCGATGTTCGGATGGCGCTCCATGATCGCGTGGAACTCGTCCTTGAACATGATCGTGAAGGTCGACTTCTCCAGCGTGCGCACCGAGGCGGAACGGCGGTCGTCGTCGAGCAGCGCCAGCTCGCCGAAGTAGTCCCCCGGCCCCAGCGTGTTCATGATGTATTCCTTGCCATTCTTGTCGCTGCAATAGACCTTCACGCGGCCGCTCTCGATCACGTACAGCGAATCGGCGAAGTCATTCTCGTTGATGACCACGGTGTTGCGCGGATAGTTGCGCGTGACGCAGGAATTCTCGAGCGCGGCCTGCTCCTCCTCCGAGAGGCCGGCGAAAATTTCCACCTTCGGTAGCATCGACATGCGGGATTGCCCTCCGGGCGCACGCGGTTTCTGGGCGTCCTGTGAATGCCGGCAACTATAGCACAAGGATTACCCGCGTCAGCCCCCCGAGCGTGGTCTGCGCCGCCCGCATTTGCTAAGCTCGACCCCCTTCGTCCACCCGCTGGAGCACAATCCGTGTTGAACGTGTACGGCATCGCCAACTGCGACTCCGTCAGCGCCGCGCGCCGCTGGCTGAAGGAGCACGGCATCGCCCACGAGTTCCACGACCTGCGCAAGGAACACGTGGATGCGCAGACGCTCGAGCAATGGCTCGCCGCGCTCGGGCGCGAGCGCCTGGTGAACAAGTCCAGCGCCACCTGGCGCACGCTCGAGCGCAGCCAGCGCGAGCAGATCGAGTCGGGCAACCCCGTTCCCGTGCTCATCGCCAACCCGACGCTGATCAAGCGCCCGGTACTCGCGGGTGACGGCCTGCTCCACTGCGGTTTCAACCCGACCGACTACGAGCTGCTGTTCTCCCGTTCCTGACAACCTGCCCCGGAGATTGCATCGCCCATGACAGCGCCGCTGTTTGCCATTGGACTCGGAACCGGTACGCGCGGGGCGCGCGGCAACTGGCTCGAGGTGTTCTATCCCGCGCCGCTGCGCAACGTCGACGCCGCCCTCGCCGCCGCGCTCGCCACGCACTGCGGCTACGCCGGCGGCAACGCGGCGCTCGAACCCTCAGCGCAGCAGCTGGCGGCGCTCGCCACGGCGCTCGGGGCCGCGGGCCACGAGGCGCAGGCCGCGATCGCCGGACAGCTCGCCGGCGGCCGGGGTGCGCCCGTGATCACGGTGCTGGCCACGGACGCCGCGCCGGCCGGCGTGCCGGAGGCCTACCTGAAGCTGCACCTGCTCTCGCACCGCCTGTGCCGGCCGCACGAGCAGAAGCTCGACGGCCTGTTCGCGGTGCTGCCGAACGTCGCCTGGACCAGCGAGGGCGCGATCGAGGTCGCCGAGCTGCCCGCGCGCCAGCTCGCCGCGCGCGTGGCGGGCCGCACGCTCACCGTGCACGGCGTCGACAAGTTCCCGCGCATGGTCGACTACGTGGTGCCCACCGGCGTGCGCATCGCCGATGCCCAGCCGCGTTCGGCTCGGGGCCTACCTGGGCAAGGGCACAACGGTCATGCACGAGGGCTTCGTGAACTTTAATGCCGGCACCGAAGGTCCCGGCATGATCGAGGGCCGCATCTCGGCCGGCGTCTTCGTCGGCGCGGGTTCCGATCTGGGCGGCGGCTGCTCGACCATGGGCACGCTCTCGGGCGGCAACAAGGCGCTCATCGCGGTGGGACGCGAATGCCTCATCGGCGCCAACGCGGGCATAGGCATCTCGCTCGGCGACCGTTGCACCATCGAGGCCGGCCTCTACGTGACGGCCGGCTCGCGCGTGACGGTGATCGACGAGGCCGGCGCGGTCGTGAAGGTGGTCGCGGCACGCGAACTGAGCGGCGGCTCCGACATGCTGTTCCGCCGCAACTCGCAGAGCGGCGCGATCGAGTGTCTGAGCAACCGCGCGGCGATCGCGTTGAACGAAGCCCTGCACGCGCACAACTGAGCATGACGCAGCCCGCCTGGCCTTCCGCGACGCTCGCGCTCGCCGCCGAGCTGATCGCCCGCCCCTCGGTGACGCCCGACGATGCCGGCTGTCAGCAGCTGCTCGCCGCGCGCCTGGAGGCCATGGGTTTCGCGTGCACGCACCTGCGTTACGGCGAGGTCGACAACCTGTGGGCCACGCACGGCACGGGCGATCCGGTGCTGGTGTTCCTGGGCCACACCGACGTGGTGCCGCCCGGACCGCTCGCGGCGTGGACGCATCCGCCCTTCGAGCCGCGCATCGAGAGCGGCATGCTGCACGGGCGCGGTGCCGCGGACATGAAGGGCAGCCTCGCGGCGATGGTCACGGCCTGCGAACGGCTGCTGGCCACCGAGGCGGTGCCGGGGCGCATCGCCTTCCTGCTCACCAGCGACGAGGAAGGCCCCTCGATCGACGGCACGCGACGGGTGGTCGAGTGGTTGCGCGAGCGCGGCGAACAGATCCGCTGGTGCGTGGTCGGCGAACCCTCCAGCACGCACCGCGTCGGCGACGTGATCAAGGTGGGTCGGCGCGGCTCGCTCGGCGCCGAGCTCACGGTGCGCGGCGTGCAGGGCCATGTGGCCTACCCGCAGCTGGCGCGCAACCCCATCCACGACGCGGCACCGGCGCTGGCCGAGCTCGTGGCCACGCGCTGGGACGAAGGCAACGCGCATTTCCCCGCGACCTCGCTGCAGATCTCCAACATCCACGCCGGCCAGGGCGCCACCAACGTGATTCCCGGCGAGCTGCACGTGGTGTTCAATCTGCGCTTCAGCACCGAGTCCGACGCCGCGACGCTGAAGTCGCGCATCACTGCCCTGCTCGCGCGCCACGGCATCGATCACGACATCGCGTGGCAGTTGCACGGCGAGCCCTTCCTCACCGCGGGCGGCGAGTTGCTCGACAGCGCGGTGGCGGGCATCGCGGCGCTCGGCGCGCCCACGCCCGAGCTCTCCACCACCGGCGGCACCTCCGACGGGCGCTTCATCGCGCCGCTCGGCTGCCAGGTGATCGAGCTCGGCCCCTGCAACGCCACCATCCACAAGATCGACGAGTGCGTGCGCGCCGCCGATCTCGACACGCTGAGCGCGATGTACGAGGCGATCATGCGCCGGTTGCTCTGCCCGCAGATTCGGATGAATCAGGACCTTCCGCCGTAGGTCCGAATTCATTCGGACGATTGCCCGGCTGAAGAGGGTGTCGCAAAACCATCGGAGTTCTGGATAGCGGCCCGACAATCGCGCGTATCGCGAGCCATCGGCGCTCGACCCCCTCGCCATGGTGGAACCCCTCGAAAAGGCGTGCATTCCCGGATCTGCCCGATGCGGCACGCCCTCAACCGAGCGGC
>JAKJFB010000322.1:3722-3978 GCA_022705125.1 Pseudomonadota bacterium | reverse complement strand
GGTCCTTGACCACCTTGGTCACCGTCGTGCTCACCTGGGGCGTCTGCCAGTCCTCGCGACCGATGCCCACCGGGTACGTGACCACGGTCTTGCCGTCGGGCTGGTAGTAGTACAGGCGCTGTTCGGCCAGGTTGAGGACCACGCCCACGCGTGGCCCCGGCGGCAGGATGAACTCGCCCGGCATCAGGACCTTGCGCCCCTCGCCCGGCACCCACGGGTTGATGCCGGGGTTCGCCGCCATCAGCTCGCGAAAGCC
>JAKJFB010000322.1:0-3712 GCA_022705125.1 Pseudomonadota bacterium | reverse complement strand
GGGTATCGGCGTGGCGGGCGATCTGCACCATCGTGACCTCGCCGACGACATCGTCGCCGGGTGCGGGCATGCGCAGGGTTATGGCCTGGGCAGCAACGGACAGAAAAACGGTGCACAACAGGGTCGGGATCAGGGTGAATGCGCGCATCTGGAAGCATCTGAAGTTGGGGAGCTGGCGCAAATTCTAGCAGGCTATGATGCAAACGTCCCCCGTCAGGATTGCAAATATATTAGTGGAGCCTAATACTTCCGCTATGTACCGACCCGCCAGGAGGGTATGCGATGAACCTCGACCGCTTCGTGCTCGGCTTTGCCGGTTTCATGGTGCTGCTGAGCCTTGCGCTCGGCCTGTGGGTGCACCATTACTGGTACTTCCTCACGGCCTTCGTCGGGCTGAACCTGTTGCAGTCCTCCATCACCGGCTTCTGCCCGGCGGCGATCGCGGCACGCAAGCTCGGCGTGGCGCCGGGACAGGCATTCCGCTGAGGGGAGGACGAGGCGCGTGCCCGACGGCGCCGGGCACGCGCCGCGTCCTTACAGTTCCTTGTGCTCGCCTGATCTCAGGCGCAGGATTCCCAGCGCCTTCAGCACGTATTTCTCGTAGACGGGCTCGGTGTTGCCGCTCGCCATCTTGTGCATGAAGTACTTCTCGAAGGCGATCTTGGCGAAATGCACCCACTTGCCGCGCTTGGCCCAGGTCATGTTGCGCGGCGGGATCTGCGGCAACGCCACGAAGGCCACGCCGTCGTCGCCGAGGTCGGCGAGGCAGATCGCGTTCCAGGTCGCGCGCTCCGTGGCCGGCTGGCCCGCGAGGTCGGCGCGGATGTTGTGCACGATCGCGGTCACCATCGACTCGATCATGTAGCCGGTCTTGGGCGCGCCCGTGGGCACCGGCGTCGCCTCGACCGGCGCGATCGCGACGCAGACGCCGGCGGCGAAGATGTTGCGGTACCTGGGGTTGCGCTGGTGCTCGTCGATCACCACGAAGCCGCGCGGGTTGCACAGGCCTTCGACGGCCGCCACCGCATCCACGCCCCTGAACGCGGGGATCAGCATCGTGAAGCGCGTCGGCAGTTCGTGCTCCTTCACCAGGGCGCCCTTGTCGTCGTGCTCGGCGACCTTCACCGCCTCGGCGGCGGCTTCCAGCACTTTCGCGTTGGTGATCCAGCGGATGTGGCGCTGGCGCAACTCCGATTCCAGCAGGGTCTTGGAGTCCCCGACGCCGCCGAGTCCCATGTGGCCGATGTAGGGCTCGCTGGTGACGAAGGTCATCGGCACGCGGTCGCGCAGCTTGCGCCTGCGCAGATCCGCGTCGAGGATCATCGCCATCTCGTAGGCCGGGCCGAAGCAGCTCGCGCCCTGCACGGCGCCGACCACTACGGGACCGGGATTGCGCAGGAACTCCTCGTAGCAGCGCGCGGCGCGCTCGGCGTGCGGCGTGGTGCAGACACTGTGTGTGTGGGCGTCGGGACCGGCGCCGGGCACTTCCTCGAAAGCCAGTCGCGGGCCGGTGCAGATGACCAGGTAGTCGTAGGACTCCTCGCTGCCGTCGGCCAGCGTCAGGCGGTTGGCGTCGGCGTCGATGCGCGTCACGGCCTGCGCGATGAAGCGCACGCCTTTCTTCTGCACGTTCTCTCCGATCGGCACCAGCACCTGCTGCGGCGTGCGCCACCCCACCAGCACCCACGGGTTCGAGGGCGTGAACTGGAAGTGCGGGCTGGGATTGATCAGCGTGACCTCGTGGTCCTTGCCGAGCGCGTGCTTGAGATCGTATGCGGCCGGCATGCCGCCGAGGCCGGCGCCCATAACCACGATGCGAGCCATGCGGGACTCCGTTGCGCGGCCCATGGCCGCGTCGATGCGTTGGAGTGCCGATGGTACGCCGGCATCCGCCCCGAACAACAGGGGGCGGATGGCGGGCGGATGCTGATCCAGGTCAATCGAGCACGAGGCTGAGCTTCATCCACGCGGTGCGCCCGGGCTCGTTCACGCGCTCGGTCTGCGTGAAGCCCGCGAGCATGGCGCCGCCGCGGCTGATGTGCTCGGCATAGGTCTCGTCGAGAAGGTTGTCGACGCCAGCGGTCAGCTGCACGCCCTCGCGGATCTTCCAGCCGCCGTTGAGCGACAGCACGCCGAAGCCATCGGTCGGCCCCAGGTCCTGGCCCACCACGTTGCCCTGGTTCAGCGCGTAGCGGTCCTGGTCGTCGACCAGGCGTACGAGGGCGCCCGCAGACCAGGTGCCGTTGTCGTAGTTGAGGCTCCAGCGTCCCTCGAACGGCGACTGCTGTGCCAGCGCGTGGTCATCGGTGTCGTTCTCCCCGCGCGTGTAGGCGAGCGTGAGATCCGTCTTCCAGTGGGTGGCGATCGCATAGCTCAGTCCGGCCTCGCCGCCCCAGGTGGTGGCATCGACGTTGCGCGCGATGGTGGCCGTGCGCATGCCTTTCCTGACGTTCGACTCGATCAGGATGTAGTCCTCGATGTCGTTGTAGAACAGCGACACCGATGTCGAGACCTTCGCGCCGCGCTGGATCAGGCCGACGTCGAGCTGGGTGTTCTTCTCCGGATCGGTGTCGAAGGCGCTGAGGCTGGTGGCGCTTTCCTTGTCCGAGATGATCTCCCAGTAGTCGGGAAAACGCTCGACGTGCCCGAGGCCGGCGTAAACGGTGACGGGCCTCTCCTGCATGTCGTGCTCGTAGCGCAGGAAACCGCTCTCCAGCATGTCGTCGCGCGTCTCGCCCGCGGTGGGGTTCGGCATCGCCATCATCATCATGGGATTGCGGATCGTGGCGCGCTCGTCCCTGGCCTCCCAGTCGTCGAAGCGAAGCCCGCCGATCAGTCGCGAGCGCTCGTCGAGCGCCCGCGTGACTTCGGCGAAGATGCCGAGATTGTCGAAGCGCGCGTCATCGACGCGGTCCATGCGCTCGAAGGGCATCATCGGCTGGTTCATGGTCGAGCGCACCGCATGCTCGTTGGCCTGGGTGTCGAGGCCGAGCTCGGCGCGCGTGCGCTCGCCCAGTTTCAGCTCGGCCAGCAGGCGCCCGCCCGTGGTCTCGCGGTCCGGATTGCTGGCCGAGGGCTTGGGCATCATCATGCTCGGCGTGAACTCACGCAGGCTGTAGTTGTCCATCACGTGGTCGATGTAGTTGTAGTAGGCCTGCGCCTCGACCCGCTGCACCAGTTCCGAGAGATGGTCCTTGCGGAACTTGAGCCCGACGTTCTCGCGCTCGAACTCGGCGCCGTCCATCATGCGGTCCGCGTAGGCTGCCTCGCCGTCGCTGAGCGCGCCGCTGAGTTCGAGGCTGGTGTTCTCGTCCGGCGTCCAGCCGAGCGCGGCGTTGACGCTCTGGCGCTCGTAGCGCGAGTGCACCTCGTTGCCGCTGCCGTCCTCGTAGTTGTCGGACTGCGCGTGCGTGCCGGTCAGCTCGGCATATGCCTGCGGCGTGCCGCCAACCACGTGCAGCACCGCGTCTTCGCGCCCGAAGCTGGCGGCGGTCACCGACCCGTTGGCCTTCCAGCCGGTTTCCTCCAGGCGCTTGGAGTCGCGCTCGAACATCACGGTGGCCGCCGAGTTGCCGGGGCCGTGCGTCACGCTCTGCGGACCCTTGATCACGGTGATGCGGTCGTAGGCCTCGGGGAATACGTAGGCGGTGGGCGGGTCCATGCGCATGCCGCAGCCGCCGAGCAGCGATTCGCCGTCGAGCAGGATGTTGAC
>JAKJFB010000321.1:320-4013 GCA_022705125.1 Pseudomonadota bacterium | reverse complement strand
GTTCGCGATCAACATCAGCTTCTGCGACGCCCAGCCGGTGAACTGGGATTCGAGCTCGACCTGCGTGATGATCCCGCCGTACTGACCGTAGACCGCGCGCAGCACACCCCAGAACATGTTCTTGCCCGCGCCTTCGTCGGCACCGTGCATCACCACCGACGTCGTCAGTTTCGCGCCGGGTCTCTGCAGGGGCAACGCGCACCACTTGAGAATCCAGTCCGTCACCGGCGCTTGATCCTGGCCTTCCTCGCCGCAGAGGTACTGCAGCAGCGCGATGATGCGATCGCACGCCTTGGACGCGTCGGGGGGCAGCGGCATGCCGCGAAAGAGATTCAGCTGCGCCGCAGACGCGCCGGCCGGCTCGAATACCACGTCGTCACGCCACACGGTGCGACGGTCCTCCGCGGCCAGCCACCACTTCACGAAGCCCTCGCCCTCGGAGAGCTTGAGGTGGGAGATCTTCACGATGCTCCACACGGTCGCGTCGAACACCGTATCGGTGCCGCGAATGAGCGTCCATGAATCCAGTGCGCGGCGAAACTTTGCGGGATCCGGCGGCGGCTTTTTTTTTTCGCGCTGAGGCTTCGCCTTCGCGGGGGCAGCGGTCGCGCCGCTGAGCAGCTGCTTGCGCACTGCCTCCAGGCCCTCGAGGCGGTGCAGATCGTTGAAGTCCGTGTCCTTGTCGCCGCGCTCCGTCGACGTGAACACCGGGAGCACCACACGCGCGCCGACTTCGGCGGCGGCCTGGTTGGCGTAGACCTGGCCGGGCAGGCACTTGCACCAGTCGGGACGGTCGGCTGCGTCGATGGCCAATGGTGCCGTGAGGCCCTCGCGCTGGTGACGATCGCAGATCGTTCGCCAGTCGTCGTCCGCACAGATCACGATCTGTGCCTCCGGATGACGCTGACGGGCCAGGCGAGCCACCGGCAACAGGTTGCCCGCGTTGAACGCCACCAGCACCGGCGCGGCCTGTTCCAGCGCTTCGCGGAGCGAGAGCGCAGTCGCCACGCCCTCCGCGATGTAGATCGGCAGTTCCGGATTCAGCCGGCCGAACAGGCAGGCCGCACCCGCTTGCGCCATGCCCTTGTTGAACTTCTTCACCCCGTCGGGCCCGATCTTCTGCACGCCCACCAGCTCGCGCTGGTCGCCCTCGTAGCGGTACATCGGCACCACCAGCGTCCCGTCTTCCTTCACCTTGAGCGGGCGCTGCAGCTTCACGCCCTTGCGATCCAGGTAGGCGCAGGGGCCCACATCCAGCGCGTGCCGATACTGTTGCCGGCCGCGGAGCGCAGCGGCTTTCGCCAGCCGTTCGCGCTTGTCGCGCTCCCGCTTTTCCAGCGCCAGCTGCTCGCGTTCAATTCGGGCCCGGTCGGCCTCGTCCATGCCGGTCCAGTCCGCCTCGATCTTCGTCGGATCCAGCGCGCCCCAGATGCCATAGGCGCCGGCGATGAAACGCTTGCCCGTGCGGCCGATGAACTCGTGCAGGCGGTACCAGGCCTTGTTCTTCGGACCGTAGCGGATGATGCGCGGCGTGTTCACGCGCGGCAGGCCGCCGGGAAACTCCGGCATGCCATTGGCGCGCATCTGATCGACAGCCTGGTCGAGCGTCGTCATCGCGTCGTGGCCGCCTCTCGTGCCCGGATCTCCGCCGCCAGCGCGCGGTAGCACGTCGTGCCGTCACGCGGATCGAGGAGCAGCGCGCGGTTCGCCCACCAGCGCTCGTCAGACGTCAGGCCGTAGTGCTGCCAGACGAGCTCGACGTCCTCGCCGATGAACGTCGAGGGTTCGGAGGGAGACTGCACCATCACACCCTGCGCAGTCTGACGGGATCCTCCACCACCATGCCGCGCAGCCGATCGCGCAGCTCCGCCAGCGCCGTCATGGCCTCGATCGTCTGCTCATCGAAGGACTCGAACTCGCGCTGCGTCACACGGCCGTCCGCCAGGGCAGCCACCAGCGATCGGGACACGTCGCCCGTCTCGCTGTAAAAAGCGGCGACCAGCTCGAGCAGCTGCTCGTCGGCAATCCCCTCGTAGACCACTGCCCGGATCGGATCCAGATATCCCAGGTGTCGGCAGATCGCCCGGAGCATCCGGTGATCGCCGGTCAGTCCCATGATCTGCACCGCCTCGCGCAGCGTCAGGTGATGCCGGAACTCGTTGCGATTGACCTTCGAGTCCAGCACCTTCGCGCTCTTTTCCATGCGTGGCGCGAGAGCCTCGGCACCGCCTGGATAATCGTGCACCGTGTTATATGCGGCATCTTCGATAGCTGACATGTGCGCGACCTCCCTAGACACACGTTTTTTTCTGGACGCCCGCAGCGCACCATGGCGCCATGGACACACACCACCCAGGAACGACCGCCGACGCGATCGCCGGAATAGAAAGGCGCGGCGTGCTGCTGCCGCGCGTAAACCTCCGCCTGCTGGAGCTGGAAACGCGAGCGGAGGGGGAGGAGACGGGGAATAGCGTCATCGCAGAGCGAACGACCCTAGGGGCGCCGAGAACGGTATCGGGGCGGGGCCTAAGCGTGGCCGATACGACGTCTGGCGATACAGCGAATTCAGTGTCGAGCTGTCGCACTCATGCATGACGGGATTGCTCGACAGCGAGTGCACCAGATGCGGCTGCAGCTCGAGCAGCAGGCCGGGGACGGGTTCAGGTCGATGGATCTCGATCCACCGATGGTCGTAGAGCGCGTAGTGCCTCATGCCTGCGCCTCCTGCGGCTGCTGCTGGTGGGGTGGATCGAAGATGTCGGGCCGCAGCTCGTGGCGCTTCACCGCGCCGCCGGTCGCGTGCTCGATCGGCTTGCACATTTCAGCGGGGACGCGGTGATCGCGGTTGATCCACGCCCAGATATGTCCCGGGCGCTTGCCAATACGGCGGGCCAGTTCGGCCTGCGTCAGGTTCGCGCGAGAGAGAGCGGCAACGAGGTGTTCGATCGGGCTCATAGCGGCCCAGATCATGCAACACTCGTTTCTACAATGTCAACGGGCGTTGATTGTCTGCCAGCAACAACCGTTGTACGGTGTTGCTCTATGGGACTGGGTTCGAAAATCAAGGCATTGCGGGAGCGCCGCGACTGGACGCCAAAAATATTTTCGTCAACGACAGCAACGACTGTTGACAATAAGTCAACGTCCGTTGCAGTATCCGCTCCGTCGCCCCGCTCAGTAGCTGAAACCTACTGACCCGACCTGGCGGTTTGGCTGTCGGGGCGACACCTAACGGGGAGGTGTCATGTCTCGATTCGCCTGTCTCATTCTCGCGGCCAGCCTGCTGCACGGCTGCGGCGGTCGCGAGTGGGTTGATCCCGCGGCCATCGAGGCCGAGTTGCAGAACCGCGAGCGCTTCGTTGACCAGCAGCTCTCCACGCGGCTGAACCTTCGCGATCGCCAGCGCCTGGAGATTGCCCAGGCCGCCCTCGGCGCCGCTCGTCGAGCGCTGGACGAAGCGAATCGTGACCTCGCCCAGCAGGAACTGCAGGTCGCCATCGATCTGCTGGAGGGACGGTGATGGAGACGGCGCACCGCTTCCCGGCCGGGTCTGTCCGCGCGTCGGTCGCTCAACACGAAGATCGCTGGCTGGCCGACATGCCGTTGCCGGTGCAGCACGGTGTCGAAGCTCTGGCCGAAGTTGACCAGGCGGCGACGTGCTCCAGCGCGTGGCGCCGCACGCTCCTCCGGCGC
>JAKJFB010000321.1:0-310 GCA_022705125.1 Pseudomonadota bacterium | reverse complement strand
CGTCGGGTATCTGCACGCTCTCCCGGCGATTGCGAGGAGAGGACTGTGATGAGACCACTTGCTCCGAATTCGCAGTATGACCACCGTGCGGCGATGACCCGCTGGCATTTGCGAGACATGCTGAGCCCAGACACCGTGCCGGAATCGCTTGATGCGCCCGAAATACTTCCGTCCGGAAGTGTGGAATTGCGTTCCGCTGGCTCCACTGGTACCGAATGGTTTTTTCTGTCCGTGCTTGGGGTGGCGCGATGACCGCCGCCCAACAGCTGGCCGATTCCAACTGGACCAAGACAAAGCCCGCGGAACCAGG
>JAKJFB010000320.1 GCA_022705125.1 Pseudomonadota bacterium | reverse complement strand
CGAGACGCGCGGCCTGATCCGCGCCTACCGCGGCGTGCAGCACGGACGACGAGGCGACTCCGATGATCGCCGCCGCAAGCATGCTCTTTATTTTCATAATCTCGCTACTCCTGTGGAATGCCATGCTCAAAAAGTGCGCTTGACCGTGAACGACACGTTGTCGCGGTCGATCAGGTTGCCGAGGCTGCCGCGGTCCTGGTCGCCGAAGAACACGTTGTACTTCGCGTCGATCAGCCAGACCTGGCTGTACTCGAAGGAGAGCCCGATCGAGGCGATGCCGAGCGACTGGTCGCCGCCGCCGCGCAGTGGCGAGTGACCGTTGATGCCGTAGGACACCGACATGGGCATCTTCAGGTCGAGGCTGGGCGCCACCTGGTACCACTGCGGTGCGAACACCGCGTAGATCGTGGTCGCGATGTCGTTCTCGTCGATGTACTTGCTGGCGACCTGCTCGTTGTCCCCATAGTTCAACAGCGAGGTGGCCGTGAATTCCATCGCGTAGGAGCCGCCGTCCCACAGCGCGTTCGGGTCCAGGAAGCCCAGCCCGTTGACCACGAGGCTCATTACGTCGCCGGTGGCACCGGCGTAGTTGCCGTCGTTGTCGGCACCAACGAAGTCGAAGGGCGCGCTGACGTCGGCACCCAGCCCGGTGAGTCCCGCGTCGATCTGTCGCTGGGCGTCCGTGACCAGCGCCGGGCCGCTCAGCGTCGCGTAGCTCTCGACGTGCAGCAGCGCCGCAGGGCCGAAATCGATGGCCACGTCGCGCCGGTACGCGAGATCCATGCCGAAGGAGATGCCGGCCATCTCCTTGCCCAGGCTCATGCCCAGCAGCTCATTGTCCTCGCGGTAGGTCCACTTGAATCGCCCGACCCCCTGGGCGGGAAAACCACCCCCGGTGAAGGTGTCGAACTCGCGGTATTCATCGCGTTGATCCGCCGGCCAGAAGAGCGGAATCAGGGGCAGGAAGCCGGGGCTGGCCTTGTAGATGCTGGAGCTGACGAACTGGGGATAGTTGATCGCGCCGACGATGCCGTGCGGCGCCTTGTCGTGGTAATTGAGGTAGTACAGGCCCAGTTCGAGGCCGTCCTCGAACACGTACTGCATGCCCAGGCCCCATTCCCCGTCTTCGGGCTCCTCGGAACTGTTCTGCACCAGGCCGGCGCGCTGCGAGAGCAACGCGCCCGTGACCGGATCGACCTCACCGGCGATCAGCGTGGCGAACTCCGCCTGGTCCATCGAGATCTCGGACAGCGCGAAGTAGCTGCCGGGCGCGGCATAGCGCGTCGGCTCCCACTCGAGGGAGTAATAGCCCACCAGCGACAGGTTGGAATTGACCTGGAACGAAGCCGACAGCTTGTTGGTCGGCAGGAAGAGCTCCTTGGCTTCCGACCCGGGCACCCCGAGCCCCTTGGACTGATCGATGGGCGCCATCGCGCCGGCGATGCCGTTGGTCGCGCCGGAAGCGAACAGGCTCTGCCCCCAGTACAGCGTGTGGCGCCCGGCGCGCACGCTGGCCTCGGACTTGCCAACCTCGAAGTTGGCGAACACGAAGGCATCGAGCAGTTCGCCGCCCTTGTACGCATAGTCTTCCGCGTAGTCGTTGAACTGGCCCGGACGCACCGTGAGGGAGCCCCAGGTGTCGGTGTAATGGCCGTTGATCCGGTAGTCCGGGTTGACGCCCGGGTGGTCGCTGTCGCCGCTGTAGGCGTGGTCGTACCAGCCGGCGCCACTCACGCGGAAGCCGAAATTCTTCTTCCATACCAGCTCGAACTCCGAGAGCAGGTCGAGGCGATTGCTCACGACGCCGGTATCGAAGGCCAGGTTCGCGTCGTCGAACAGCGAAGGGCTGGCACTGTTCGTGACATCCGAATCCTGATCCTCGACGCGGACCATCAGGTTGTACTTGGCGGTGTTGTCCCAGCGCACCTCGAAGTCGCTGTCGCCGGTGTCGAACTGCATGGCCCAGCCGTGGCCGGCTGTCGTCATTGCCGCAACCGCTATCGCGCAGCTCAAGGCGCGTCGGCGTGTCGTGGCCTGCAAAGCGCATCTGGTCGTGTGCATGGTCGCTACTCCCTGGAGGTTATTGTTCGCTGCAACGCCTTTTGTAATGGATTCTAGCCCTGACTACGAGCTATTCCTTGATCCAGATTATCCCGGCCCGATTCTTCCCCCATTTCGCGGCAGTATTCAATCCCCCGCAAACGGAGCCACGCCCAGCCGTTCGAGCGCCTCGTCCGAGTATGGCACGTAGCCGCCGACGGCATCGTCGAGCACCAGCAGCGGGTCCCGCACGCGCGCCGGATCATAGCCCTCGCGCTGCAGGTCGACCTTGCGCAGCTTGAAGGTGGCTGTGATGTCGGCCTGGGCGCTGAGGCGCAGGAACAGCGGTATGGCATAGAAAGGCAGGCGCGCGCGGCAATGCGCGTGGAATGCCGCGGCGTCCAGCGTGCAGCCCGGCTGCAGCACCAGCGCCGCCATGCCGGCGCGGCCCTCCTGCCCGGGCACGTGCACGCCGTAGATATTGATGGTCTCGATGCCCGGGAAATCGCCGATGGCGTCGGCGACCTCCTGGGTCGAAACATTCTCCGATTTCCAGCGGAAGGTGTCACCGATGCGGTCCACGAAGAAGAAATAACCCTCCTCGTCGTAGCGCATCAGGTCACCCGAGCGCCACCAGGCATCGCCATCCTGAAACACGTTGCGCAGGATCTTCTGCTCGGTGTCCTCGGCCGAGGTGTAGCCCTCGAACACGGCGCCGTACATGCCGGGCGCGGGGGAACTGATCAGCCCCAGCACTTCCCCCACCTCCCCGGGTTGGCACGCAATCATCAGGCCCGAGGCATCGCGCAAATGGCTGCCGCTCTCGATGTCGTAGCGCGCCAGCCTGAGGTTGCTGCGCTCGAAAAACGGGATGCGCCCGCACGAGCCGACGCGGTTGTCCAGGTTCATCAGGTTGGTGTTCGCCTCGGTGGAGCCCCAGCCCTCGAAGATCTGCGCCACCCCGAAGCGGGCCTGGAAGCGCTCCCAGACGTCCGCCGACAGGCCGGCGCCGGTCATCGCGCGCAGCGTGTGCTCGCGATCGCCGGGGCGCGGCGGCTGGTTGAGCAGGTAACGGCAGATCTCGCCGATGTACTGGCACACCGTGACGCGATGCCGTCGTACCTCGTCCCAGAAGGCGCTGGCGCTGAAGCGCCGGCGCAGCACGATCGCCGCGCCGGCACTGAGGGCGTTGGCCGTGAGCGACATGCCGGCGGCGCTGTGGTAGAGCGGGAGCACGCAATAGAACACGTCCTGCGCGGTGGCGTTCACGGTGACGCGCATCTGCTCGCCCGAGCTCAGCCAGCGCCAGTGGCTGTTCAGGGCCGCCTTGGGCAGCCCGGTGGTGCCGGAGGTGAAGACGTAGACCGCGGTGTCGCGGCAGCGGATCCCGGCGCGCGCCGCGCGCGGCAGGTCCTGCGCGCCGGCCTGCGCGGCCCGCGCGGAAAAATCCAGCGCGCACAGCGCGGCGAGTTCCGGCGTCGCCGGATACATCGCATCGGGCCAGCGCCACAGCGGCACGCCCGCGGCGCGCGATTCCACCGCCTCGAAGCGCGCCAGCGCCTCGTCGCCCACGATGCAGGCCTTCGCCCCGGTGATCGCGAGCGCATGCGCGAGCGGACGCCCGCTGACGTTGGTGTTCAGGAACGCCGGCCGGATGCCGGCCTTCACCAGGCCGAACCACGCCACGAAGAATTCCGGCCGGTTGTCCAGCGACACCGCGCAGGTGTCGCCCCTGGCGAGCCCCAACGCGAGCGCCGCATGGGCGACGCCGTTGGCGCGACGGTTGACCTCGGCGTAACTGAGCGTCTCCTCGCCCGCGATCAGGAAGGGACGCTCGCCGTGGCGCGCGACGATCTCCTCGAACTTGTCGGCGATGGTGAATTCGGCCGCGGGATCCACGATCAGGGCGGCCTGGACGCGCCGGTCCATGATCGCCTGGGTTTGTTCGCGCGGCACCGGCATCAGCCAGCCCCCATGTC
>JAKJFB010000031.1:2886-14248 GCA_022705125.1 Pseudomonadota bacterium | reverse complement strand
TTCCAGGACTGGGACGACGTGGTCGCCGCCCTTGCCGCGCGCGGCTATGACCGGCTAGGCATTCACCACGTGCACGGCTTCACGAGCGCCATCCTGGATCTGCCCTCGCGACTGGGCCTGCCCTATGACCTGACGATCCACGACTTCTACCCCTATTGCCCGATCCACTCCCTGTCGGCGCCGGAGGGTGGCTACTGCGGCGAGCCCGATGCCGAGGGCTGCGCGCGCTGCGTGCTCGGGCGCCCGCACCCCTGGGGCCTGGAAATCGGGGAGTGGCGCGCGCGCATGCATCGATTCCTCGCCGGCGCGGCGCGGGTCATCGTGCCCTCGCGCTTCGTCGCGGATCGGCTGGCTCGCCACTTTCCCGACGTGAGGTACGACGTGCGGCCGCACCCGCCGCGGCAGGAATGGCTCGAGCCGGCGCACGCGCGCGTCAAGGTGGGCCTGCTCGGCGGCCTCGCCGCGGTCAAGGGGCTGGCGACCGTGCTCGCCAGCGCGCGCCTGGCCCGCGACACGGGGCAGCCGCTCGCCTACTGCGTGCTCGGCTACCCCGAGAGCGCCATCCCGACCTGGCCCGAGTTGCCGGTCCAGGTTCGCGGCGAGTACCGCGATGCCGACCTGCCGGAGCTGCTCGCGCTCGAGCGCTGCGACGTGCTGTGGTTCCCGGGCCGCATACCGGAGACGTATTCCTACACCCTCGATGTGGCCCTGGCCTCGGGCTTGCCCATTGTCGCCAGCGATCTCGGCGCGGTGGCGGAGCGCCTGCGCGATGCGGGCAGGGGCGCTCTGCTGTCCGCCGATGCGCCGCCCGGGCGCTGGAACGAGGCCCTGCTGGCGGCAGGCGCGAGCGCGCACGCGACACCTGTAGTGATGCGCGGCGCCGAAGCCCGGCGCGAGTACCTCGACTGGTTCATGGCCCCGGTAACGGTGGCGGCGCGCGACGGTGCGCCACCGGTGGCTCCCCCGGGCAGCCTGGAAATCCTCGCGCAACCACCGCAGACGGCAAGCGCCCCGTTATCGCTGGAGACGCTCTACGAGCACGGGGTCGAATGCGGTCACCGCGAATCGCGCCTGGCGCTGCAGCGCCGGCTGGACGAGGCCGACCGCGACTACGCCGTGCTGGCTGCCCACGAGAGGCAGGCCGGGCAACACTGGTACGAGATTCTCGACCGGGCCGATGACACCAGGCAGTCCCTGCTCCGGGAGCGCGACGAGCGCGATCGCGAGCGCGAGCAATTCGTACGCGAGTGCGAGCAGCTTCACCTCCAGCGCGAGGCCCTGCAGCGCGAAATCGCCGGCATGCACATCCACATCCATGTGCTCGAGCAGGACCTGGCGAGAGCCCGGGCCAGGATCGACGAGCTGGAGGCGAGCACCTCATGGCGCATCACGGCGCCGCTGCGTCGCGTCGGAACGGGCCTGCTGCGCCTGCGCGGGCAACTCGGCCGGCGGCTGCGGCGCGTCCGCTACCTCGTGCGGCGCGTGCCGCTGGCACTGCACGTCCTCGCCGAGGACGGGCCGGCGGCCCTCGCGGCGCGCGCGCGGGCGAAGCTGCGCGCGCCGCGATTCGTCGCGCAGGCCCCGCCACAGGCCGGGCTGGAGGCGATCGGACCGCTGCGCCTCGGGACCTGCGAGCCCACGACGCTGCCCGCGGTCTCGATCGTGATCCCGGTCTACGGGCACCACGACCACACCTTCAACTGCCTGCACAGCCTGGCCCGCTGCACCGCGCTGGAGCGTGTCGAGGTCATCGTGGTGGACGACGCCTCCCCGGAGCCGGCGGCGCAGGCGCTCGCCGGGGTCGAGGGCGTGCGCTGGTTGCGCGCCGCCGTGAACGGCGGTTTCATCGCCAGCTGCAACCTCGGCGCCGCGGCGGCGCGGGGCGAATTCCTGGTGCTGCTCAACAACGACATCCAGGTCACGGCCGGCTGGCTCGAGGCGCTGCTGGCCGTGTTCGACAGCCGTCCCGACGCCGGCCTGGTGGGGGCGCGGCTGGTGTATCCCGACGGCCGCCTGCAGGAGGCCGGCGGCATCGTGTGGCGCGACGGCTCGGCGTGGAACTGGGGGCGCGGCGACGATCCCGAAAGGCCGCCCTACCGCTATCTGAGAGCGGTCGATTACTGCTCCGGCGCCTGTCTGGCGCTGCGCATGAGCGACTGGCAGGCCCTGGAGGGCTTCGATCGCGCCTACGCGCCGGCCTACTACGAGGACACCGACCTCGCGTTCCGCGTGCGGCAGCTGGGCAAGCGCGTCTATTACCAGCCGCAGGCGACCATCATCCATTACGAGGGCGTGAGCTCCGGCACCGAGGAGTCCCAGGGCGTCAAGCGCCACCAGGTGATCAATCGCGAGACCTTCCTGGCGCGTTGGCGCGGCGTGCTCGCCACCCACCGTCCCAACGCGGTCGAGCCGGCGCTGGAGGCCGATCGCGGGGCCGTTGCGCGCGTGCTGGTGGTGGAGGCCTGCATGATCACGCCCGACCACGACTCCGGCTCGGTGCGCATGCAGGCCATGCTGGAACTGATGGTCGGGCTGGGCTGCAAGGTGAGCTTCGTGGCCGACAACCTCGAATACCGCCAGCCCTACGTGCGCGACCTGCAGCAGGCGGGAGTGGAGGTCTGGCACCACCCCTTCGTGGCATCGGTGGAGCAACTGCTGCGGGAGCACGGCGGCGAGTACGACCTGATCGTGCTCTGCCGCCACTACATCGCCATCAACTACATCGACGCCGTGCGCAGTCTCGCGCCGCGGGCGCGCATCGTCTTCGATACGGTCGACCTGCACTACCTGCGCGAGCAACGCCTGGCCGAGCTGGAGCAATCGGCCGCGCTGGCCGCCGCGGCCGCCACCACGCGCCGCCAGGAGCTCGGGGTCATCGCCAGGGCCGACATCACGCTGGTGGTGAGCCCCGTGGAACAGCAACTTCTGGCCACCGAGGCGCCCGGCGCGGACGTGCGCGTGCTCTCGAACATCCACGAGCTGCGCCCCGACCCGCGTCCCTGGGCCGAGCGCCAGGGGCTGATCTTCGTCGGTGGCTTCCGCCACCCGCCCAACGTCGATGCGGTCAACTGGTTCGTCGCCGAGGTCTGGCCCGCGGTGCGCGCGCGACTGCCCGGCGTGGAGCTCAGCATCGTCGGCAGCAACATGCCGGCGGCCATCCGCGACCTCGCCGTCGCGGGCGTGCGGGTGCTGGGCTACGTCGAGGACATCGATCCGCTGCTCGACGCGGCGCGCGTCTCGATCGCGCCGCTGCGCTACGGCGCCGGCGTCAAGGGCAAGGTCAACCAGGCCATGGCCTTCGGCCTGCCCGTGGTCGCGACGGCGATGGCGGCGGAGGGCATGGGCCTGCGCGAGGGCGAGGAGCTGCTGGTCGCCGAATCGGCCCAGGACTTCGCCGATGCCGTCGTGCGTCTCTACGGCGACGAGGCCCTGTGGCAGCGCCTGGCCGAGGGCGGACGCGACAACGTGCGCCGCCACTTTTCGCGCGCGCATGCGCGCGAGATCCTGGCCGACATGCTGGGCCTCCCCTCCCCGTAGGCCGCCATTCATGGCGACATGTCCGCCGGCCACGGCCAGCCCAGCTCGATCTCCAGCGTGGCGCCCGCGGGTAGCGGCAATTCCGCCGTATTGAGCAGCAGCCAGGATTGCCCGCCGTGCAGCTGCGCCTGCGCATGCCCCGGCGCCTGCGCCAGCGACAGCCCGTCGTACAGGACCGCCAGCTGCGCCAGTTCCGCGCCGGCCTGCCAGGCCCACGGCACGTCCCCGCCCGCCACGATGCGCAGCGCGCGCAGTTGCACGATGCCCGTGCGGTCGGCGAGGTTCAGGCGGATATGGCTGCGCGGCAACGCTTCGGGCAGCGTCACGCGCAGCGGTTGCGCGTCGCGCCCGATCTCGCCCCAGGCGATGGCCTCGCGGTCGGAGTCGTCGCGCTCATCCGCGTTGCGGTAGAACACGCGCAGCGGGAAGGCATCGGCGCGGCAGGGCGGGGGCTCCGCGGGCGGCGCCGGGGGCGGCTCCATTCCGGCGCGCACCAGCCACTGGTAGCACAGCGCATGGGGCGGGGCGAGCAACGCCTCGCGCAGCGCCACCGGCAGCGTCTCGAGGCGCAACCTGAACTCGCTCTCCAGCAGCGGGCGGAACACCGGCGCCCAGTCGTGCGGGTGCAGGCCGCAACGCGCGAGCAGCGCGGCCAGCGAATCGCGGGTGAAGAAGCGCAGGTGACTGCGGTCGAGCAGGCCCTCGTCGCGGTACTCGAAGCGGCCCTCGAGCAGTGCGGCGACCAGTCCGGCATAGGCCACGTTGGGCACCGAGACCAGCAGCATCCCGCCCGGCGCCAGCAGTGTCTTCAGCTGTTCCAGCACCGGCTCGGCGTGCGCCACGTGCTCGATCACGTCGGCCGCCACGATCACCTGGTAGCGCGCGCCGCACAGTGCTGCGTCGAGGTCGAGCCGCGCGAGGTCGCCGACCACCAGCCGGCGGCAGTACGGCCGGGCCTGCTCCGCCATCGCGGGATCCAGTTCGACCGCGTCCACGGTGCAGCCAAGGCCGTCGCGCAGCCGGCGCGTGAAATAGCCGCTGGCGGGCCCCAGTTCCAGTACCGTGCTGCCCGGCGCCACCCAGGCCGCCAGGCGCTGCAGGGAATCGTCCGGGCCGATGCCGCCCGGCGCGCGTTCGTAGCGGTGCGCCGGCATTGCCGCTTTCGCGTCGTGCATATCCATCACTCGTACAGGGCTCGCGCGATGGCCCCGGAGGCACTTATGCGGTTCCGGGGGGCGCGCGACAAAACAATTCGTGACCACGATATCATTGCGGCATGAAAATCCTTGAAAAGTGCGTCTACACCTGTTCCAACCGGCGCGCTGATCTGCCGCTGATCGAGCAGCTGTTCGAGTTCGCTCCGGATGAGCTGGCGGCCATTGCCGCGCTGGATGCCGGTGCGCCGGGGGGCCTGGCGGAGAGCCTGGAGGCCCTCGGCTGCGAGCCCGATCCGGGGGCAATGCCCGGTCCCGGATCGCATCCGGATCCTCGCCTGCGATTTGCACAACTCTACGCGAACTGCGCGCTGCTGCTGCAACGCGCCGCCGGCCATTGCGTGTTCCACCATGCCGGTGCGCCCGAGGAGGCTTCGGGGTCGTGCCGGGCAATGTACGAATACGAGCACCGCGAGGTCGGCGAACGGGCGGGCGAGCTGGCGCTGCTCATGCTGGGCAGGCTCTGCCCTGCGCTCGACTGGCAGCCGCAACCGCCGGACGCGGCGCGCTCCACGGCGGAGCTCGTGCGCGAGTTCCGGCGCCAGGCGGCGACGCAGGCCCTGCCCGGCGATACGCGGGCGATCCTCGGCGCCGCGGCGAAGGCAGGGATACCCTGGCTCAAGATGGACCGCGCGCCCTTCGAGCCGCGCACGGGTGAATTCCGGATACGCCCCAACGGGCTGTTGAAGCTCGGGCAGGGCTGCCACCAGCACATCGTCGACGGGACGTTCTGCGTCGATCGCTCGGACTCCGTGGCCGCATTGCTGCGCGATCGCGCGGAAATCCTGCGCCTGCTCGATCGGCTCGGGTTGCCGACGCCCGCGCGAGACCCGGACACGACGAACTGCTGCACCCTCAGCCGGGCGCAGCGCTCGGCCCGGAAGCTCGGCTATCCGCTGGCGCTGAAGCCCGGCATCAGGGCGCCGGGCCAGGGCGTGACCCTGGATGTCCGGGATGCGCAAGGATTCGACCGGGCCTTCGCGCGGGCGCGCGAGCACGGCAGAAACGTGATCGTGGAGCGTTTCATCGCCGGCGCGACCTACAAGCTGATCCTCGCCAATCGCGAACTGGTGGGGATCGTCCGTTTGCCCGCCGGGGGCAGGCCAGCGCCCGAGGCAACATCCCTGGCCCACCCGTCGATCGTCGCGAGCGCGCTGGCAGCAGCCGCTGCCGTGAATGCGGGCCTGCTGGTGCTCACGCTGGTGTGCCCGGATCTTTCCCTGCCCCTGGCCGCGTCCGGCGGTGCCTTCGTCGATCTCGACGTCGCGCCGCGACTCGATGCATTCCTGGCGCCGGATTCGGCGCTGCTGCAGTCGGCGGCCGCGCGCTTCCTGCAATGGCTGTTTCCGCCCGGATCGGCGTCCAGGATGCCGATCGTTGCCGTGACCGGCACCAACGGCAAGACCACCACGAGCCGCATGATCCACCGCATGCTGCTCGATTCGGGTCGAGCGAGCGGCCTGGCCTGTTCCGACGGGGTCTACATCGGGGACCGGCTGGACTGCGCGGGTGACCTGGCGGGAGTGCCCGGGCACTATCGCCTGCTCGAGAATCCGGCCATCGACTGCGCCGTGATGGAGACGGCCCGCGGCGGTATCGCCACCATGGGCATTGCCTACGACCGGTGCGCCGTCGCGGTGTGCCTGAACGTCACGCCCGATCACCTGGAAACTCATGGCATCGAGTCCCTCGGGCAAATGGCCCGACTCAAGCGCACGGTGCTGGAGCGCGCGCTCGACGGTGCGGTCGTCAATGCGGACGACCCGCTCTGCCTGGCCATGCCCGCAGGGCTGCGGGCGAAGAACATTTGCCTGGTTTCGATGCAGCGATCCTTCGGCGAGTTGTGCCGGTCACACGCGCAATGCAGCCATTTCGCGCTGCTGGAACGCACGGACGGCGAGGAATGGGTCGTGCTCTACGACCGGGGCACCAGGATGCCGGTAATTCAGGTCGCGCGGATTCCGGCCTCCTGCGGTGGCCTGGCGAGGCATAACGTTTCCAACGCGCTTCACGCGATTGCCGCCGCTTACCTGGTCGGGATCGAGGTCGCGGCCATGAGGGCATCGCTGTCGCGGTTCCAGATGAATTTCGAGTTAAACCCGGGTCGGCTGAATTTCCATGACAGCGGACCGGTCCGGTTCCTGGTGGACTACGCGCACAATCCCGACGGAATCGCGAAGCTCAGCGAGTTCGTCGACCGCCTGCAGCCTGCCGGGAGGAAACTGGTCGCATTCTCTGCCGCCGGCTACAACCCCGAGGCCATCATCACCGGCAATGCGCATGCCGCGGCAGGCCATTTCGATGCTTACGTCTGTTACAACTTCCTGACGAATTGCGAGAAGGGCTACGTGGAGGTGCCGGGCATGCTGGCGCGCACGCTGCTGGAGAACGGCGTGCCGCCATCGCGTGTCTTTGTCGAACAGGGCGCGCCCGATGCGCTAGACACGTTATGCGCCCTGGCGCGGCCGGGTGACCTCGTGGTTTTTCTGGCCGGTTACAGCGACAGGCCCCGGATCTGGGCACGGATCGTTTCCGGGGATCTCCCCGCGATCGGTGTTGGCGATGCTTGTGGATACGCGGACGCAGCCCGCGCGACGGTGCGGCATTGAGCACGTTTTTGCCGCGGGATTTTCACGATGCGGTAGCCCTTGACCCGGATACGGCATCCGTGGACCTGGCCGAGCTTCGCGCCGAAGTTCGTGCGCTCGTCGGCAAGGAGACCGCGAAGCTCGAGCGCTACGCCGGGGAGTTGCGCGCGAGCCGGGCGGGCGCCGGCGCCAGCGGGGTCGATGCGCTGCTCATCGGGCGCACGCTGGAGGCCGTGGAGGAAGCGCGCGGCGACCTGCAGCGTCTGCTCGATTTCGTGCTGCGCGAGGACGGGCAGCTGGTCTTCAGCGAAACCATGAAGTACGCCGGCTTCGCCTTTCGGCGCAGCGTGGCCGCGCGCACGCTGCTGCTCCGGCACACGCCGACGCTGACCGGGGTGCCGCACGCGCTCGACCCCGCGCAGGACCACCGCCTCGCCCCGCCGCGGCACATCATCGATTACGGGCGCAACGCCTACCTGCAGTTCCAGGAGTCGGAGGCGCACGCGCCGAAGCACCTCGTCGATCATCCGCTGCTCGCGGCCTGCGCGCGCGCGATGGCGGCGACGCTGCAGGGCGAAGCCGCGCCGAACGCGCTGCTGTTCTCCAGCGCGATGGGCGCGATCGATTCGCTGATCGATTACATGGGCGCCCGCGCGCGGTCCGCGGGTGCGATGAACCTCATCGGGCAACGCTGCTGGTTCGAGATCCGCCAGTATGTCGACGAGAGCTGGCCGGAGGCCTTCCGGACGATCGACGAGCGCGACGCGGGGGCGCTGGACGCGGCGATCGAAGACCCGGCGGTGTTCGGCGTCATGGTCGAGCTCGTGGCCAATCACCCGGACATGAGCGTGATCGACCTCGGGCGGGTGGTCCGCAAGATCGGGGCTACCCGTTTCGAGCGCCCGAAACTCATCGTGTTCGACGTGGTGCATACGCCGGACGTGCCGGTGTTCGAGCGCTGGTTCGCCGGCGCGATGCCCGCGAATCTCTGCGTCGCGCTGGTCGTGAGCGGGGTGAAGTTCATGCAGGCCGGCTGGGACATCAGCAAGTCGGGGCTGCTGCTGTTCCGTTGCGACGAGGCGGCCTTCGGCCAGCAGGACCGGACGCTGCTGCAGAAGCTGGTGGAGATCCGCTCGGTTTCCGGGCGGGCGCCCTCGATCGAGGAGGCCTGCCTCGCGGACCTGGAGACGCCGGCGAGCTTCGCCTCGCGGCTGGCGCGCTACGACCGCAACACCTGCTACTTCGCGCGCGCGCTCGATGCCTGGCTGCGCGAAAACCGGCTCGGCCATGTTTGCTCGCCCTGGCTGGCGGAGCATCCCGGCCACGAGGTCGCGATGAACGTCTACGGCGCCGGCGGTCGCGTATTGTTCCTGTATTTCGACCCGGCGCGGATCGGGCAGGCCGCGCTCGGCGGGCTGTTCAAGGAGCTGGCGGCAAGCGCCGCGGACGAGGGCTTGAGCCTGATGGCGGCGCCGTCCTTCGGGCTCGCGGCGCCGCACGTGCACGTCGTGATCAGGTCCGGCATGACCAGCTCGCTGCGGGTGTCCACCGGCAGCACGAGCATGCGCGCCACCGAGGAGCTGCTGCAGTTCTTCATGCGGCAGCTGGGTCGCTTCATCGAACGATCGCCGCCGGTTCTGCCCGCGGCATCCGGGCACGAGGGCATCGACACATGAGGGAATCGCCGGCGCGCCGCTTCGCGGACTTCGACGAAGCGATCGCGTACCGCCTGCTGGAATACGCCGCCCGGTTGAGCCGCCGCGGTTACGTGAGCAACACGCTGGGCAACATCGCGATCAGGGCTGCGCATCCGCGCGATGCCGTGCACGGCGTCGTGTACACGAAGCACCGCGGCGTCTCGCTGGAGGAAATGACGGTCGCGAACGTGATCGTCACCGACGTCGCGAGCGGCGAGCTCCTGCACGGCGCCGTGGAGCCGAGCATCGGTCACCTGCTGAGCCGCACGCTGCTGGCGCTGCGACCGGACGCCGGCGCCGTGATACATCTGCACGTCGACGAGCTGATCGCCTACTTCTCCGTGTGCCCCGGGCGGCACATGCGCTTCATTTCGGCCGATGCGGCGCTCGTGCTGTCCAGGCCGGTCTGGATCCTCGAGCCCAACGTGAACGTCGAGACCGACGCTTCCCTGCTGGCCGGCTTCGCGGACCAGACCAACTGCATCGTGATGCCGAACCACGGCGTGATCACCGTGGGGCGCGACGTCTCCGAGGCCTTCCACCGCCTCAACACGATCACGGCGGAAGTACGCCGGATCGTGCTGGCGCTGCAGGTGGCCGCGGCGACCGGCGCTCCCATGAACTGGGTGCCGGAAGCCGAGGTCGCGGCGATGTTCCGGGACTCCGCACGGGTGGTCTACGGGGAGGACTGAGGCGCGCGCCGCGCCGCCGTCTTACGGCGGCCCGGCCCGGCGCCTCAGCGCGTGATCGGCCGGTAGCGGATGCGTTTGGGCTTGGCGGCCTCCTCGCCGAGGCGCTTCTTCTTGTCGGCCTCGTACTCCTGGTAGTTGCCGGCGAAGAAGCTCCACTGCGAGTCGCCCTCGGCGGCGAGGATGTGCGTGGCGATGCGGTCGAGGAACCAGCGGTCGTGGCTGATCACCAGCACGCAGCCGGCGAACTCCAGCAGCGCGTCTTCCAGTGCGCGCAGCGTCTCGACGTCGAGGTCGTTCGAGGGTTCGTCGAGCAGCAGCACGTTGCCGCCGGCGATCAGCGTCTTGGCCAGATGCAGCCGTCCGCGCTCGCCGCCCGAGAGGTTGCCCACGATCTTCTGCTGGTCGCCGCCCTTGAAGTTGAAGCGCCCGAGGTAGGCGCGGCTCGGCATCTGGAACCTGCCCACGGTGAGGATGTCCGCACCGCCCGCGATCGCCTCGAACACGCTCTTGTTGTCCTCGAGCCCCTCGCGCGACTGGTCCACCGAGGCGAGCTTCACGGTGGGGCCGATGCGCAGCGTGCCGCTGTCGGGCTGCTCGCGGCCCATCAGCATGCGGAACAGCGTCGATTTGCCCGCGCCGTTCGGGCCGATGATGCCCACGATCGCGCCCTGCGGCACGCTGAAGCTCACATTGTCCATCAGCAGCTTGTCGCCAAAGGCCTTCGAGACCTTGTCGAGCTCGATCACGAGCTCGCCGAGGCGCTCGCCCGGCGGGATGAAGATCTCCTGCGTCTCGTTGCGCTTCTGGTAGTCGGTGTTCGACAGTTCCTCGAAGCGGTTCAGTCGCGCCTTGCTCTTGGCCTGGCGCGCCTTGGGGTTGCTGCGCACCCACTCGAGCTCCTGCTTCATGGTCTTGATGCGCGCGGCCTCGCCCTTGGCTTCCTGCTCCAGGCGCGCCTCTTTCTGCTCCAGCCAGGAGGTGTAGTTGCCCTTCCACGGGATGCCGTGGCCGCGGTCGAGCTCGAGGATCCACTCGGCGGCGTTGTCGAGGAAGTAGCGGTCGTGCGTGATCGCCACCACGGTGCCGGGAAAGCGCTGCAGGAACTGCTCCAGCCACTCCACGGATTCGGCGTCGAGGTGGTTGGTGGGCTCGTCGAGCAGCAGCATGTCGGGTTTGGACAGCAGCAGCTTGCACAGCGCCACGCGGCGCTTCTCGCCGCCGGAGAGCTTGCCGATCACCGCGTCCCACGCCGGCAGGCGCAGCGCGTCGGCGGCAATCTCCATCTGCGTCTCGGAGTCGGTGCCGGCGGCGGCGATGACCGCCTCGTACTTGGCCTGCTGCTCGGCCAGCTTCTCGAAATCCGCGTCGGGCTCGGCGTAGGCGGCGTAGATCTCCTCGAGCTTCTGCCTGGCCTCCAGGATCTCGCCGAGGCCCGCCTCGACCTCCTCGCGCACGCTCTTGGCGGGGTCGAGCTGCGGCTCCTGCGGCAGGTAGCCGATCTTGATGCCGGGCATGGGCGTGGCCTCGCCCTCGTATTCCTTGTCGACGCCGGCCATGATCTTCAGCAGCGAGCTCTTGCCCGAGCCGTTGATGCCCAGCATGCCGATCTTGGCGCCGGGGAAGAACGACAGCGA
>JAKJFB010000031.1:0-2876 GCA_022705125.1 Pseudomonadota bacterium | reverse complement strand
GACCTCCAGCACCGTTTTGCTTTCATCCAGCTGCGGCTCCTGCTCCAGCATCCCCACGCTGTATCCTTTAGAAATGGCAATTTCTCCGATGTAATCCGGGTCTTTGCCAGCCATGATGCGCAGCAGCGTGGATTTGCCCGAGCCGTTCAGGCCGAGCACGCCGATCTTGGCGCCGGGGAAGAACGACAGCGAGATGTCCTTCAGGATCTCGCGTTTCGGGGGCACCACCTTGCCCACCCGGTTCATCGTGTACACGTACTGCGCCATGGCCGGCATCCGCTCGCTGGGTAGAGGAAAGAGGGCGGCGAAATTACCCCAGAGGCGCCGCGTTGGCAAACGCGGCAGGATTTCGCACTCCGCCGAAGGCGCGGCGGGCGGCCCTATACTGGGCTCCCTGTCTGTCCTGCCGTAGCGGAGTGCCGATGAAAACGTGGCGAATGCTTGTCGTGACCGCGCTCGCGTGGCTTGCCGCGCTGCCGGCGCAGGCGCTGGTCGAGGACACCGCCTATTCCGCCACGCGCATCGTGCGCCTCGATGGCCGCGAGTTCGCCACGCAGGTGAACCACACCCGCTTGCGCGAGCGCATCAGCGCCAACGTGAGCGGCGTGGACGTGACCGTGATCCTGCGCAGCGACCGCAACATCGCCTGGCAGCTGATGCCACAGATGGGCATCTACGCCGAGGCCGATGTATCGCGAATGGACACCCCGGCCAACATCCGCATCGTCTCCAGCGAGCCGCTGGGCGAGGAGACGGTCGCCGGCCAGAGCGCCATGAAGTACCGCGCGGTGTTCCAGACCCGCAACGGCGGCCAGCACCAGGGCTATTTCTGGCAGAACAAGGCCGGGGTGCACGTCAAGCAGCAGTTCCCGGTCACCGACCGCAACGGGCGCACGCGCCAGGTCGAGCTGGAGCTGCGCGACCTGAAGGTCGGCGCCCAGGATCCCGCCCTGTTCGAGGTGCCCGAGGATTACCGGCGCTTCGACGTCGACACCGGCGCGGTGCTGGGCGAGTTGTTCGGTTTCTGATCCCTCCCGGCGCGGCGTCCGGCCCGCGCTGAGCTTTTATGTCCCCCTGCTGAGCGGGTTGGCCCTTCGCTGCGCCGCGGCGGCGCACGATAATCGCCGGTTGAATCGACAATCAGGAGTTCCCATGACCAGAGTCAGCATTTACCACGCCCGCCGTGTCCGCGCCTCCGCCCTCGCGCTCGCCGTCTCCGCGGCCAGCGGCTTCGCCATGCCGGTCACGGCGCAGGACGACGCCCCGCGCGCGGCGGGACTCGAGGAGGTGGTGGTCACCGCGCAGCGTCGCGAGGAATCGCTGCAGGACACCCCGATCGCGATCACGGCCTTCACGGCCGGCAAGATGAGCGACCTCGGCGTGTTCGACGTGTCGCAGGTGGCCGACTTCGCCCCGAACGTCACGATCCAGAAGCAGCCCTCGTCGAACTCGAACATGAACATCAACATCCGCGGCGTGGGCCAGAACGAGACCGCGCTGATGGCGGACCCGAAGGTCGGCTTCTACATCGACGGCGTGTTCATGAGCAAGACCGTGGGCGCCGTGTTCGACGTCACCGACCTCGAGCGCATCGAGGTGCTGCGCGGCCCGCAGGGCACGCTGTTCGGGCGCAACAGCACCGGCGGCGCGGTCAACGTGACCACGAAGAAGCCGAGCGGCGAGCTGGGCGCGAAGCTCGAAGGCTCGGTGGGCAACTTCGGCTACGAGCGCTTCGGCGCCAGCGTCGACCTGCCGGCCGTTGCCAACGTGGCCGCCAAGCTGTCGTACAACCGCAAGCAGACCGACGGCTGGGCCGACAACAACTACACCGGCGCGCCGCTGCAGCCGGCCACGGGCGTCGAGAAGAACCTGGGCTCCGAGGACAACGAGGCCTACCGCATCGCGCTGCGCTGGACGCCGCGCGAGGACCTGACGTTCGACTACGCCTACGACAACACCGACAACAACGGCGTGCCGGCTCCGTTCCAGGTCGTCAAGGTGCACGACCAGCTCTACAACTACGACGGCTCCCAGACGCCCTTCGACTTCCAGGCCTTCGGCGGCTCGCTGTACCAGCAGATGGCCGCGACCGTGGGCGATCCGGATGACCGTCGCCGCAACTACGAGCTCGACTCCGTCACCGACGAGTGGCTCGAGGTGCGGGGTCACAACTTCACGGCGGAATGGCAGGCGACCGACGAGCTGGCGGTGAAGTACATCTACGGCAAGCGCAAGACCGACCAGGGCTACGAGAGCACGGATCTGGACGGCGGCGCCTACACCGCGCGCGACCTGTTCTACGGCGTGTTCGCCGGCCAGTACGGCGAGATCCCGACGCCCGGCTTCACCGCGGCCATCGACGTGGGCCTGGTCGAGATGGAGTCGCACGAACTGCAGTTGATCGGCAACGCCTTCGACGAGCGCCTGCGCTATACCGGTGGCCTGTTCGCCTACGAGGAAGAGGTCGAGCAGGACAACCCGCAGAGCTTCTCGCTGCCGATCGCCTTCATCGCGCCCCAGGGCGCCTACACCCCCGGCATCGGCGGGCTGTACGACCAGGCGGGCTTCCTGCCGATCCCCGGCGCGGACGATGTCTACATCCCGGGCCTGCTCGACCTGTACTACGGGCAGAAGACCGAATCCTGGGCGGCCTATGGCCAGGCGACCTACGCGCTCACCGAGCAACTCGACCTGACGCTCGGCCTGCGCTACACGGAAGACGAGAAGGACGCCTTCCTGTACAGCCAGAACATCGCCGGCTTCAGCAAGGATGCGCCGATCAAGGGCGACGACGAGTGGGACAACCTGAGCTACCTGGCGAACGCGAACTACGCCCTCAGCGATGACCTGAGCGTCTACCTGACCTACGCCACCGG
>JAKJFB010000319.1 GCA_022705125.1 Pseudomonadota bacterium | reverse complement strand
CATGTCCAACAACAGATTCCGCGACTACTCGGCCGGGATGAAAGTCCTGATGGTCATCGAATTCTTCGTGCTCACGGGATCCTTCCTGCTCGCCATGCAACTGGAGCGGCTGTTCCGGTGGACCGACGTGCCGATTGCCGCCACGAACACCCTGGTGATCTACGCGATTCTCTTCGCGCTCACCGCGCTGCTGTCTTCGCTTTCGCTGGGCCTGTACAACCCCAAGCTGCGGGAGCCTTACCGCGCGATCTTTCGCCGTATCGTCATCGCCGTCGCGATGAGCGGCTTTGTGCTGACGATCGTGACCCTGGGAATTGATAGCTACGGCATCCGGGTGGAAACCTCCCTGCTTGCAGTCGCCCTGGGCGTCGCCATCGTCAGCCCGATCCGCTACGTCGATTTCGAGTTCGAGTTCCTGGCGCAGAAGAAGATCAGCGTGCTGGTGCTGGGCGCCGGCGAGCGCGCCTCGATCATCGAGCGGCGCATGAAACGGCGCGTAGACCGACAGCGCTTCGACCTGCACGGCTTCGTGGTGATGCGCGGGGACTCCCCGACCGGCATCCAGAAGGAAAAGAAGCTGACCCTGGAAGGGCAGCGCCTGGCCGATTACATCGCCGAGCACGACATCGACGAGCTGATCGTGGCCTGCGACGAACGGCGCAACAACCTGCCGCTGGATCTGCTGTTCGACTGCAAGATCCGCGGCACCAACATCATCGAGATCCTCGATTTCATCGAGCGCGAGACCGGACAGGTGGCGGTGAACCTGGTGTATCCGAGCTGGGTGATCTATTCGAACGGCTTTTCCTCGACCAACGACCTGCGCAATGCCCTGGACTGGTCGTTCAACGCAGTGCTTTCGCTGGCGTTGCTGCTCGTTGCCTGGCCGCTGATGCTGATCGCCTGGCTGGCCATCAAGATCGAGGATGGCATCAGGGCACCCACCCTGTTCTTCGCAGGAGCGGGTAGGGCGGGGCGGCCGGAGCTTTCGCGTGATCAAGTTCCGCAGCATGCGCCAGGACGCCGAGAGGCAAGGGGCCGTCTGGGCGACCAAGGACGACCCGCGCGTGACCCGCACCGGCAAGCTGCTGCGCAAGTACCGCGTGGACGAGTTGCCGCAGCTGTGGAACGTGCTGCGCGGCGACATGGGCTTTGTGGGCCCTAGGCCCGAGCGCCCCGAGTTCGTGAAAGACCTGATCATGAAGATCCCCTACTACAACCAGCGCCACAACGTGAAGCCGGGGCTCACGGGATGGGCGCAGCTGAAGTACCCCTATGGCGCATCGGAAGAGGACGCGCTGGAGAAGCTCAAATACGACCTCTACTACGTGAAGCACCGCAGCTTTTTGCTGGACCTGAACATCCTGGTGCAGACCGTGGAGGTGGTGTTGTTCGGGAAGGGGCGTTGAGGGATCAGGTTCGGTCGCGGGCATGGCCCGCTCCTACACAAAGCGCATACGGCGATCGTCTCCTTGTAGGAGCGCGCCGTGCGCGCGATATCGCGGGCATGGCCCGCTCCTACACAAAGCGCATACGGTAATCGTCTCCTTGTAGGAGCGCGCCATGCGCGCGATATCGCGGCCATGGGCCGCTCCTACACCCGATAACCAGCGTTATTTCAGGTTGTATTTTTCGACGAGGCTGTAGAGGGTGGGGCGGGTCACGCCGAGCAGCTTGGCGGCTTCGGAGATGTTGTCATCGGCGCTGACCAGGGCGCGCTGGATGGCGCGCAGTTCGGCTTCCTCGCGCACCTGCTTGAGGTTCAGCGGCGTCGATTCCGTTTCGACGACATCGAGCTCGAGGTCATCGGGCGTGATGTAAGTACCGTCGGCCATGATGATGGCGCGCTTCACGCGACTTTCGATCTCGCGCACGTTGCCGGGCCAGGCGTGGGTCTCGATGGCCGCGGTGGCGTCCCTGTCGAAGCCGCGGATCGTACGGCCCTGCTCCTGGCAGAAGCGGTTCAGGAAGGACTTGGCCAGCACCAGCGCGTCGCCGTCGCGATCCTTCACGGCCGGGATCTTGATCGTGATCTCGCTGATGCGGTAGTACAGGTCCTCGCGGAAGCTGCCGTCGGCAATCTTGCCCTGCAGATCCTGGTGCGTGGCGCAGATGATGCGCACGTTGATCGGGATTTCCTCGCGGCCGCCGACGCGTTCGATCACGCGCTCCTGCAGGAAGCGCAGCAGCTTGGACTGCAGCGCCAGCGGCAGGTCGCCGATCTCGTCCAGGAACAGGGTGCCGCCGTTGGCGTACTCGATCTTGCCCTGGGTCTGCTTGACCGCGCCGGTGAAGGCGCCCTTCTCGTAGCCGAACAGTTCGCTCTCGAGCAGGTTCTCGGGAATCGCGGCGCAGTTGATCGCCACCATGCGCTGCTTGGCGCGGGGGCTGCGCTCGTGCAGCGCTTGCGCCACGCGCTCCTTGCCGGTGCCGCTGGCGCCGAGCAGGAGAACGGTGACATCCGACGGTGCCACCTTCTCGATGGTGCGGCAGACCTTCAGCATCTGCGGGCTGGTGGCGATGATGCCGTTCATCGGCTCGCTGGCATGTGCCTGCTGCAGGCGGCGGTTCTCGAGCTCGAGCTCGTGGAGCCGGTAGGCACGATCGACCATCAGCGTGAGCACTTCCGGCTCCACCGGCTTCTGGTAGAAGTCATAGGCACCGAGGGCGATGGCCCTGACCGCGTTGGCGCGCTCGTTGTCGCCGGTGACGATGATCACCTTGGTCTCGGGCGAGAGGCCCTGGATTTCCTGCAGGGTCGCCAGCCCCTCGGTCACGCCGCCGGGGTCGGGGGGGAGGCCCAGGTCGAGCAGCACCACGCCGGGTTGGTGACGGCGCACGCGCGCAATGGCGTCCTTGCGATCACCCGCCACGGTCACCGCGTAACCGTCGAAACACCAGCGCAACTGGCGCTGCAGGCCCTCGTCGTCCTCGACGATCAACAGATGTTTTTCGGAATCCTGCACGCACTCTCTCCCGCGACTGTCGGTCTACGCGCCCTGCGCGTCATGACAGGGTAGCAGCACCCGGAAGATCGAGCCGGTCCCGGGCGCGCTGTTCACGCGAATTTCGCCACCCAGCGCACGAATGAACTCGCGGCTCTCGTAGGCGCCGATGCCCATGCCGGTCAGGCCCTTGGTGGAGTCGAAGGGCTTGAACAGGCGCTCGCGGAGGAAATCGGCATCCATGCCGCAGCCGGTATCCTCGATCTCGACCACGGCCCAGCCGTCCTCGCGCACGAGACGCACCGTGATGCGACCCGTCTTGTCGGTGGCCTCCTGCGCGTTCTGCAGCAGGTGGCCGAACACGGTGGCAAGCCCCTCGCGGTCGGCCTGCACCACGAGACCCTCGTCGGCGGCTTCCAGCTCCGGCACAGGCTGCTGGTGCGCGCGACGGGACACCGCGGTCGCCAGCACGGCCTGCAGGTCCACGCTCTGCGTCGGGCCGCCGCGCGAGCCGCTGCGCATCTGCTCCATCAGGCGCGTCATGCGCGCCACGGAGTTGCGCACGGTGTCGATGACGTCGTCGACGAACTCCGACTTGTGCTTGTGCTTCTCGGCGTTGGAGACGATCAACGACTGCTGCGCCAGGATGTTCTTGAGATCGTGCACCACGTAGGCCGAGAGACGGTTGAAGGCCTCGAACTGTTGCGCCTGCACCAGGGCGCGGTCGGACTGGTACTGCGCCAGCTGTCCGGCGGCCTGCAGGCCCGCGGTCTTGAGCAGGTCGCGGTCTTCCCAGTTGATCGCCCCGTGGACGTCGGAGCGCGCGAGCAGCACGCAGCCGATGGCGCGCGCGCGGAACAGCAGCGGCACCAGCAGCCAGGCGCCGGGCAGCCGGCGGCACCAGTCGGGCAGCACCAGCCCTTCGTAGAGCGCGGGACTGCGCGCGAATTCCTCGAGGTCGATGACCCAGCCGGTGCTTTCCAGGAAGTGCGCCAGCGATTCCGGCGCGGCGGCGGGTTCGCCCTGCACCGGCTCGGGCATATTCCAGCGTGCGAGCAGCCGCGGGTGCCCGTGCGCCGAGAACTCCC
>JAKJFB010000318.1 GCA_022705125.1 Pseudomonadota bacterium | reverse complement strand
GTTGTAGAAGTTCGCACGGACCAGCTGCAGCAACACCCGGATCGCGAACAGCGAGGCCGCCAGTCCGAACAGCACCTCCACCAGGATGGTGCCCGCATCGGCGAAGTAGTTCATGCCCTAGCGTTCCAGTTGCCGCGACAGTTCGACGCCACGACGTTCGGCCGCGGCGAGCGCGCGCGCGACGCTGTCGCGGAAGCCATCGGCGGCGAAACTTTCCAGCGCCGCCTGCGTGGTGCCACCGGGCGACGTGACCCGCTGCCGCAGGCTGGGCGCGTCTTCCTCGCCTTCGTTCAACATGCGCGCGGCACCGAGCAGTGTCTGGCGGGTGAGCGCACGCGCCGCCTCCGCGGGCAAGCCGAGTGCCACGGCAGCGTCCTGCATGGCCTCGGCCAACAGGAAGACATACGCCGGGCCACTGCCCGACAGGGCCGTGACTGCGTCCATGCGGGCCTCGTCCTCGATCCAGACGCACAGGCCGACGGCACCCAGCACGGCTTCCGCAGCAGCGCGCTGCGCCGGCGTCGCCGCCGCATCGGTGTACAGGCCGGTGGCGCCGGTGCCGAGCAGGGCGGGCGTGTTGGGCATGCAGCGCACGATGCAGGCGGCATGGCGCAGCCAGCGCTGCAGCTGGGCGCAGGTGATGCCGGCCGCAATCGAGATCACGATCGCGCCGTCCACGTGGCCAGCCAGTTCTTCGCAGACTCCGCGCATGGCCTGCGGCTTCACCGCCAGCAGCACCAGGTCCGCGCCACGGATCGCATCAAGATTGTCCTGCGCCGCACGGATGCCGAACTCGCGTGCCAGCGCCTCGCGCAGCGCCGCCTGGGGTTCGGACACGCTCAGTCGCCCCGGTTCGGAGCCACGTGCGATCAGGCCGCCGATCAGGCTTCGTGCCATGTTGCCGCCACCGACGAAGGCGACGCGCTGGGAGGCCATGGGAGGCGAGTCGTGATTCGGCATGAAGGACCGTGCAGGAGGTGGCCGGACAGGGAGCCGGCATCTTAGCCGGAACCATTCCCGAGGGCGCCGAGCGGACGCGGCGCGGAATCCGTCGCTGCTCGGTTCAAGGTCGGCTCGTGCGGGAATCGCAGGCTTGATGCAGCACCGCAGCTTGCCGTCGCAAATGTTTGTTTCGGCGCTATACTCGGGCCGGCTCATGCGCCGGGCCGTTCGGCGCGGCGTCCGCGGATATGCAATCGGCTCTGTAGGGGGAGACGCGCATGGATATCGCCGAACTTCTGGCGTTCTCGGTGAAGAACAAGGCCTCGGACCTGCATCTTTCCGCAGGCCTGCCGCCGATGATCCGGGTGGACGGCGACGTGCGCCGCATCAACATCCCCGCGCTCGACCACAAGCAGGTGCACGCGCTGGTCTACGACATCATGTCGGACAAGGCGCGGCGCGACTACGAAGAGTTCCTGGAAGTCGATTTCTCGTTCGAGATCCCGGGCCTGGCCCGGTTCCGCGTCAATGCCTTCAACCAGAACCGTGGCGCCGGCGCGGTGTTCCGCACCATTCCCTCGGAAGTGCTGACGCTCGACGACCTGGCCTGTCCCAAGATATTCCGTGAACTGATCGACCAGCCGCAGGGCCTGATCCTGGTGACCGGCCCGACCGGCTCGGGCAAGTCGACCACGCTCGCGGCGATGATCGACCACATCAACAAGGGCCAGTACGGCCACATCCTCACGGTCGAGGACCCGATCGAGTTCGTGCACACCTCGAACAAGTGCCTGATCAACCAGCGCGAAGTGCACCGCGACACGCACGGGTTCAACGAGGCGCTGCGTTCGGCCCTGCGCGAGGACCCGGACTACATCCTGGTCGGCGAGTTGCGCGATCTGGAAACGATTCGTCTGGCCCTGACTGCGGCGGAAACCGGGCATCTCGTGTTCGGTACCCTGCACACGAGCTCGGCGGCCAAGACGATCGACCGCATCATCGACGTGTTCCCCGCCGGCGAGAAGCCGATGGTGCGTTCGATGCTTTCCGAATCGTTGCGCGCAGTGATATCGCAGTCGCTGCTCAAGAAGGTGGGCGGCGGGCGCGTTGCTGCGCACGAGATCATGGTGGCGGTGCCCGCGATCCGCAACCTGATCCGCGAGGACAAGGTGGCGCAGATGTATTCCGCGATCCAGACCGGACAGAATGCCGGCATGCAGACCCTCGACCAGTGCCTGCAGGATCTGGTCAAGCGCGGCCTCATCACGCGCGTCAGCGCGCGCGAGTACGCCAAGGACAAGCGCCTGTTCGAGTGATCGGCCAAGCCCGCCGCCCGAACCGCGACTAGCCAGGAGGATTCCACGTGAGCACGATCGACTTCACCTCGTTCCTCAAGCTGATGGCGCACAAGAAGGCCTCCGACCTGTTCATCACGGCCGGCGTCGCGCCCTCGATGAAGGTGCACGGCAAGATCTCGCCGATCACCCAGAACCCGCTCACGCCGCAGCAGTCGCGCGACCTCGTGCTGAACGTGATGACGCCCTCGCAGCGCGAGGAGTTCGAGAAGACGCACGAATGCAACTTCGCGATCGGCGTCTCGGGCGTGGGTCGCTTCCGCGTCTCGTGCTTCTACCAGCGCAATCAGGTCGGCATGGTGCTGCGCCGGATCGAGACCAAGATCCCGACGGTGGAGGAGCTCAGCCTGCCGCCGGTGATCAAGACGCTGGCCATGACCAAGCGCGGCATCATCATCTTCGTGGGCGCGACCGGCACCGGCAAGTCGACCTCGCTGGCCGCGATGATCGGCTATCGCAACCAGAACTCAACCGGCCACATCATCACGATCGAGGATCCGATCGAGTTCGTGCACAAGCACGAAGGCTGCATCGTGACCCAGCGCGAGGTCGGCATCGACACCGACAGCTGGGAGAACGCGCTCAAGAACACCCTGCGCCAGGCGCCGGACGTGATCATGATCGGCGAGGTGCGCACCCGTGAGGGCATGGACCACGCGATCGCCTTCGCCGAGACCGGCCATCTGGTGCTCTGCACCCTGCATGCGAACAACGCCAACCAGGCGATGGATCGCATCATCAACTTCTTCACCGAGGATCGCCGCAACCAGCTGCTGATGGACCTTTCGCTGAACCTCAAGGGCGTGGTGGCGCAGCAGCTGATCCCGACGCCCGACGGCAAGGCTCGGCGCGTGGCGATGGAAGTACTGCTCGGCACGCCGCTGGTGCAGGACTACATCCGCGACGGTGAAGTGCACAAGCTGAAGGAGGTCATGAAGGAATCGACCAACCTCGGCATGCGCACCTTCGACCAGAGCCTGTTCGAGCTCTACCAGGCCGGCGAAATCAGCTACGAGGACGCGCTGCGCCACGCCGATTCGAGCAACGAGGTGCGGCTGCGCATCAAGCTGGCGCAGGGCGGCGATGCACACACGCTCAGCCAGGGGCTGGACGGCGTGGAACTGCTCGAACAGCGCTGATCTGCAGAGCGGAGCTTGCTCCGCTGTCTTGCTGAGTGTGGTCCAGCGCAGCGCAGCAAGCTTCGCTCTATGTGGCGGCGGTGGATTCCGCCAGCGTCGCCAGCACCGCCATCCGCACCGCGACGCCATTCGCCACCTGCGACAGGATCACCGACTGCGGGCCATCGGCGACGGCGTCGTCGATTTCCACGCCGCGGTTCATCGGGCCCGGGTGCAGCACGATGGCATCGGACTTCGCGCCACGCAGCCGTTCCGGGCTGAGGCCCCACTCGCGGTGATACTCCTCCAGGCTGGGCACCAGGCCTTCCTCCATGCGCTCGCGCTGCAGGCGCAGCATCATCACCACATCGGCGCCGTCGAGCGCTTCGTCCAGGTGCCCGCAGACCTGCGTTCCGGCAAGTTCGCCGGGATCGGGCAGGAGGGATGCAGGTGCCGCGACCCGGATCTCGCCAGCCCCGAGGGTGCGCAGCGCGTGCAAGTCCGAGCGCGCCACGCGCGAATGCCGGATGTCGCCGACGATGGCGACAGCGAGGCGGGAAAAATCCTCGCCCTTGTGCTGGCGCAGGGTCAGCATGTCGAGCAGGCCCTGGGTCGGGTGGGC
>JAKJFB010000317.1 GCA_022705125.1 Pseudomonadota bacterium | reverse complement strand
CGCGACCAGCGTCCCCGGGACGGATGCATGCACTTTGCTGGTAGGACTCATTCGATACTCCCGGAACTTGCGACAGGTGGCCGCGCCTGGGGGGCGCGGCGCGACGGCAACGCCGCTGCACTCTAGCTCACGCACTCGCCGAATTGAACGTGGCGCAAGACGCATTTTTTCATCAGGTGACCGCAGGGGCGGTCACGCGCCGGCCACGGAACTGGCGTTCAAGGAGGAGACGGCGGCTGATCAGCCGCCCAGCGCGATCGCCACGGCAACCAGCGCGACGCCCGCAGCCAGGAAGAGCAGGCCCGTGCGCAGCGGCGGCAGGACCGTGTGCCGGGCCCAGCGGAATCCGGCGAAGAAGAGCAGGCCGAGCAGGATCGCGTTGGACACGCGCAGGGCGATCCACGCGTCGTCGATCATCAGAAATGGCAGCGCGGCCGGAATGCTGCCGACGAACACCAGCCAGAAGCTCGCTAGCGCGCCCTTGAAGTCCGAGGGCACCAGCGTCACCGGTCGCGTTCGGGAGGTGGCTGCCCGGACCTGGCGGGCCATGCGTCGGTAGAGCTCGCCGCGCTCGCCCGCATCCACCGTGAGTTCGATTATCTCCGCGAGTTCGCGTTCCACGACAATGGCGGCTTCGTCCTCGTTGCGGGCAGCCCGGATCATCCTGCCCAGGCGCGCGATGCGCGCGCGCTCGAAGACCTGTCCGTTGATGTAGAACACGCCGTCGATGATGCCCCAGGCGATATTGCAGCCGATGGTCGCGACGAGCAGATCGCTGACCGCGTCCGGGCCTTCCTGGACCATCAGGCCGGCACCGAGCGTGAAGGTGAGTGTCATGATCAGTCCGAACAGCAGTTCGGACAGGCTCTCTCCGGGTTCCAGATGCCTGGTGGCCAGTGGCAGGGAAATGCTGCTGATCATGAGAGGTAGCTCCGCGCGTGGACATCAGCGATACCATTGATGCGAACGAGTATAGATAGGTTGATGCGCAGTCGCGGATGCGCAACGCGGCCCGCAGAGCTGCGAACATCGCGCCCCGATGGCGCTCCGGTCATATCGCGCGCCGGCAGCAGCAACTGTCGCGCAGCGCAGCACCGGGAACGGCGGCCGCCGAGGCGCGGCAGAATCTTCGCATTTCATGACGCATGCGCTAGTGTGTGCCGCTGCAGTTGCGGGCGGCTTTTGCACGCTCGCCGGTATTCCCTGTTCCGGAGCTTCGCGTACATGGTCAACCTGGTCCGCGCCGCCGCGCTCACGAAGTACGCCGAGGTCGCCAGACAATGCGGACTCGACCCCGTCAGCCTGCTGCGCAAGCACGGCATGAGCCTCAGGCTGATCGCTGATCCCGAGCGGCGCATCCCGATCCGGCCGGTGCTGGCGCTTCTGGAGGAGTCGGCGCAGCTGGCCGACTGCCCGGGCTTCGGGCTGCGCATGGCGGAGTCGCGTCAGCTCGCGGACATGGGGGGCATCAGCTTGCTGCTGACGCACCAGCGCACGGTCGGCGACGCCGTAAGGACGTTGATCGAATACCAGGATGTGCTCAACCCCTCGATCTCACTGTCCATCGAGCAGGCGGGCAAGTCCGTGGTGGTGCGCTCGCAGTTGCTGACTGGCGGCGCCACGCACTCCGTGCAGGGCGATGAGCTCCTGATCGGCGTGCTGTACCTCATGTGCAAGGCGTTGCTCGGCGCGCAGTGGTGCGCGCGCGGTGTGCAGTTCTCTCATGCGGCGCCAGCGGATCTGGGCGTTCACCGGCGCGTGTTCGCCTGCCCCCTGGAGTTCGGTCGCGAGTTCAACGGGATGATCATGAACGCGGCCGACCTCGCCCTGGTCAATCCGGGGGGCGATCCGGCTATGGCGCGTTTCGCGCGGCGCTTCCTCGACTCGATGCTCGGCGCGAAGAATATGCAGGAGCATTCGATCGTGCGCGAGGTGCGCAAGGCCATCTACCTGATGCTGCCGGCGGGGCGTGCCACCATCGAGCAGATCGCCGCGGGCATGGGCGTGAACCTGCGCACCCTGCAGCGCCACCTCGAGGAGGGCGGCGTGACCTTTTCCGGGCTGCTGGACGAGGTGCGCGGCGAACTCGTGCTGCGTTATCTCGAGGACCGCGAACTCCCGCTGGCGCGCATTGCGGAACTGCTCGGTTACCGGATGCCGAGCTCGTTCACGCGCTGGTTCAACGCGCAGTTCGGCATGGCGCCGGTGGCCTGGCGCAGGACGCTGACCCGCACAGGCTAGCCCGTGGCGCAGCGGTCGTCGCGGCGCGTCTCTGGACAGCGACCGCGCCAGCGACGAATATTCGCGCCTGCTGTTCCACACCCCCAGCCATCACGGGAGCACCCCCATGTCCGACGAAGTCCTGCTGCACGAGGCAGACGGCATTCTGACCATCACCATCAACCGCCCGGCGGCGAAGAACGCGGTCAACCTGGCCGTGGCCACGGGCATCGCGGCGGCGATCGACCGCCTCGACGCCAGCCCGGCGCTGCGCGTGGGCATACTGACCGGCGCCGGGAGCGCGTTCTGCTCCGGCATGGACCTGAAGGCCTTCCTCACCGGGGAGATGCCGATGCTGCCCGGGCGTGGATTCGGCGGCCTGGTCGAAGCGCCGCCGCAGAAGCCGCTGATCGCCGCGATCGAGGGCTACGCGCTGGCCGGTGGTCTGGAACTGATGCTGGCCTGCGATCTCGCGGTGGCGGGCGAGAACGCGCGCTTCGGCATTCCCGAGGCCAAGCGCGGCCTGGTCGCTGCCGCCGGCGGGCTGGTGCGCCTGCCGCGCATGGTGCCGTACCGCCTCGCGCTCGAGCTCGCGCTCACCGGCGAGATGATCCCGGCCTCGCGTGCCTACGAGCTCGGCCTGCTCAACCGCATCGTGCCCGCGGGGGAGGCGCTCGAGGGCGCGCTGGCGCTGGCGCGATCCATCGTGGCCAACGGACCCCTGGCCGTTGCCACCAGCAAGCGCGTCATGCGCGATTCGGCCGGCTGGAGCGATGCCGAGATATGGCCGAAGCAGAATGCCGCGACGGCGGCGATATTCGACAGCGAGGACGCCCGCGAGGGTGCCGCGGCCTTCGCCGAGAAGCGCGCGCCGGTCTGGAAGGGCAAGTAGGGCAGGCCGCGTCGCGCCCGGCAGTCAACCATCATCGATAACAGGAGAACGGCAATGGACATTGCAGGAAAGGTAGCCATCATCACCGGCGGCGCCTCGGGTCTGGGCGAAGCCACCGTGAGACGCCTCGCGGGCATGGGCGCCAGGGTCGCGATATTCGACATGAACGAGAGCCGCGGCAGCGCGGTGGCCGCCGAGCTCAGGGCGAACGTCAGCTACCACAACGTCAACGTCAGCAGCGAGGAGTCGGTGCAGGCCGCGATCGCCGCGGTGGTCGCCCGGCACGGCGCGCTGCACATCTGCTGCAACTATGCCGGGATCGCCAACGCTATCAAGACGCTGGGCAAGCAGGGCGCCTTCCCGCTGGCCGAGTTCAACAAGGTGATCCAGGTCAACCTGGTCGGCACCTTCAACGTGCTGCGCCTGGCCGCCGAGCAGATGGCGAAGAACGAGCCGGTCAACCGCGACGGCGGGCGTGGCGTCATCATCAATACCGCCTCGGTCGCGGCCTACGAGGGCCAGATCGGGCAGGCGGCCTACAGCGCCAGCAAGGGCGGCGTGGTGGGCATGACGCTGCCGATCGCGCGCGATCTCGCCTCCTACGGCATCCGCGTCAATACCATCGTGCCGGGCCTGATCAACACGCCGCTGTTCCAGGCGCTGCCCGAGCCCGCGGTCAAGGCGCTGGGCCAGCAGGTACTGTTCCCGCAACGCCTCGGCGAGCCCGAGGAGATCGCGCACCTCGCGGTCGCGATCATCGAGAACGACTACATCAACGGCGAGTGCATCCGCATGGACGGCGGCATCCGCATGCCGCCGCGCTGAAGGGCACACAGCGGGCCTCAGGGTGCAGTGGGTGAGCCTTTCAAGGCAGCTGGTTGCAGTGAGGCGAGCACACGCCCGGCGTGGCGCTCGGCGCTGGTGCGGAACA
>JAKJFB010000316.1 GCA_022705125.1 Pseudomonadota bacterium | reverse complement strand
AGCTGCTGAAGGCGGTGCTCAGCGCCAGCAGCAGCGTGGCGATGATCCAGGGCCACGGCGGGGTAGCGGGCGAGGGCGTCTCCTGCGGTGTCGCGGCGATGGTTGCGCTGCTCGCGGCTGCGGCGGGAGCCGCAGCGCTGGCGCCGGGTTGCGCGCCGGCAAGCGGCGCGGGCGCGGGCGCGGGGGCGGCGCTGGCGCCCGGCAGCACGCGGATCGAGCGCCGCGGGACCACGGCTTCCTCGAAGCGCTGGTTGGCGGTATCCCACCAGCGCACCCTGATTTCCGGAAACTCGATGTCGCCCGCGCGCGAGGGGATCACGGCGCTGCTCTCGCTGCGCGTGCCGGTGATGCCCTCGGCGTCCTGCGCGTCCTCGATGCGCGGCTGGTCCGGATAGAAGCGCAGCCCATCCACCGCGGGCGCGGGCAACGGCGGCAGCTGCGCGCCGGTCAGGCCGGTGGCGGTGATCGTCACGGTGCGCGTGGCGGAATCGCCGACGCGCAGTTCCTGCGGGCTCCGGTCCCAGGTCTCGATCACCGTGAGCACGCGCGCCGGCAGCCACGGTGTGGCGCCGGCCTCGGGCGGCAGCACGCGGATGCGTTTTTCCTCCGAGCGCAGGCGCAGCATCCTGCCGCGCCCGCCGGAGCGGTCGAACCAGCTGGCGCCGCCCAGCGCGGCCTGGAAGCCCAGCGCCGGCACCACGAGCTCGCCGCTGCGTTGCGGGAACACCGCGTAGCGGCGCTCGAACACGCCGTAGCGGCGGCCGTCGATGAGCTTCTCGTAGGAGTTCTCGCCGAGCTCGCGCACCACGGCATCGGGAATCTCGGGCGCCTCCAGCGTTGCGCCGCGCTCGAAGTTCACGGCGTGCAGCAGGCGCACCGTGAGCAGCAGCTGCTGTTGCACGTGCACTTCGGTGGCGTCGGTCTCGACCTGCAGCTGTACCTCGCGTGCCGCGGCGGAGGCGGGCGCCGGATCCTCGCTCACGCGGATCGCAATGGGCTGCGTGCGCTCGCCGCCGACCTCGATTGCCGGGATGGTCAGCTCGCCGGCGTGGCGTGCCATCAACGTGACCTGCCACGTGGTGGAAGACTCGCTGCGTCCGTTGGACATCGTGAAGCTGGAATTGCGCGTGCTGCCCAGCACCTCGAAGTGGCGCTCCAGCGGTGCGAGATCGGGTTCCTCGGCGCGCATCGAACCCGCCACGCGGATGGTGAGCTCGATACTTTCCGACAGTGCGATGCGCTCGCGATCGACCTGCGCCGACACCGCGGCGCTGGCGCCCCCGGCGAAGGCGAGCAGCAGCATCAGCAGCAGCCACGCGCGGGCCTGGAGTCTCATAATTCCGTTCCTCGCCCTGGCGCGCCCTCGCGGCGCGCGCGGTACTCGTATTCGAACTTGCGCCGTAGCAGCGCGCCCGGATCGTCCGGGACCTGGCGCAACCATTGCTCCACCGCCTGGTCCTGTTCGCCGTTGCCGGCTTCGCCGCGGGCCCTGGCCTCGGCCTCGGCACCGCCCTCTGCGACGGCGCCGCCTTCGCCGGCACCGGGCTGCTCCTGCTCCTGCGCGTCGGGTTGCGCGGCCTGCTTCCCGGGCGCATCGGCCTTCGGTTCGCCGTCGGCGCCGGATTCCTCGCCTGGATCGTTGCCTTGCCCGTCCTGTGGTGGCGCGGCCTCGGGTGGCTTGCTGCCGTTATCCCCCTGGCTACCTTCTGGCGATTGCGGCTGGCCGTCTGCCGGGGATTGCCCGTCCTGCTGCGAGTCTTGCTGCCCCTCCTGCCCCTGCTGCCCGTCCTGTTGCTGCCCGCCCTGGCCCTGCCGCTGTTGGCGCTGCTTCATCGCTTCGTCCACCAGCTTGCGGTTGGCGACGGCGTCGTCCATGCCGGGTGCGCGCGCCAGCGCCTCGTCGTAGGCCGCGAGCGCCTCCTCGAGTCGCCCCGCGCGTGCCAGCGCGTTGCCGCGGTTGTAGTGCGCGTCGGCGTCGTCCTGTGCGGCCCATGTCTTGGCGGCACCCGCGTAATCGCCGGCCTCGTACTGCGCCGCGCCGCGCCAGGCGGGCGAGCGGAACAGTTGCGCGGCGCGCGCCGGGTCCTGGTCGCGCATGGCGCGCGCGCCCTGCTGGTCCTTGTTGAGCCACAGGTCCTGCCATTCCAGCGCCTCGGCGCGCGGTTGCGGCAGCAGCAGGAGGAGCGCGATGCCGAGCAGCCAGCCGCGGCGGAAGGCGAGCGCGGCCAGCGGCAGCAGCGCGAGCGCCAGCCAGGCCCCGCGGTCCTGCCAGCGGTCGAAGGTGCGCGTGAGGCCGTCGTCGCGATCGATGTCGGTGGCGAGCGGCGGCGGCAGCAGCGCGGCGATATCGCTGTCGTCCAGGCTCAGCAGCGCGAAGCGCCCGCCCGCGGCGTCCACGCCCTCGCGCATGGTGTCGATGTCCATGCCCGGCACCACGATGCTGCCGTCGCGCTCGCGCAGGAAGCCGCCCTGCGGCAGCGGGATCGGGGCGCCGTCCGCGGTGCCGCTCGCGAGCAGCGACAGCTCGAGGCCCGATGCCTCGAGACGCCGGGCCACTTCGGCGTGCTGCGCCGCCGGGAAGCGATCGGTCACGACCAGCAGCCGCCCGCGCGCCACGCCGGCGCCGCGCGCCAGCGATACGGCCAGCTCGACGGCCGCGGGCAGGTCGTTGCCGGCCGCCGGCATGATGTCGGGCGAGAGCGCCGGCAGCATCGCCGCCAGCGTGCGCGCGTCATCGGACAGCGGCGTGACCACGTGCGTGTCGCCCGCGTAGACGATCAGCGCGGTCTGCCCGTCGTGGCGCCGCGCGAGGATGTCGCCGAGCTTGAAGCGCGCGCGCTCGTAGCGCGAGGGCGCCAGATCGCCGGCGCGCATGGTGTGGCCGAGGTCGAGCGCGATGATCAGCGGATCGCTGGCGCGATGCACGGGCTCCGGCAGGCGCTCCCAGGCCGGCCCCGCGATCCCCAGCACCGCGAGCGTCCAGCCCGCGAGCAGCAGCCAGGGCAGGGCGTTGCGCCGGGCGCCGGTCTCGGGCAGCAGCAGTGCCGCGAGCAGCGCGGGATCGATCAGCTCGTTCCACAGCGCCGGCCGCGCGCGCCGACGCAGGAACCAGAACGCGAGCAGCGCGCAGGGCAGCAGCGCGAGCAGCCACGCGGGGCGCAGGAAATGGAAATCCGCGAGTGCGGCCATCGCCTCAGGTCCTTCCATCGGCGGCGCCGCGGCGCGGCCACAGCAGGCCGAGCGCCAGCGCGAGCGAGAGCAGCAGCGCGAAGCCGAGCGGCCAGTGCTGCAGGGAAACCAGCGGGCGGTAACGCTCGGCTTCCTGCGCCACCGGCTCCAGCCGGTCGAGCTCGGCGTAGATCGTCTCGAGCTCCTCGCGGTCGCGGGCGCGGAAATAGCGCCCGCCGGTCTGCCCGGCGATGTCGCGCAGGGTGTCCTCGTCGAGGTCCGCCGAGGGGTTCACGCGGCGCGCGCCGAAGCGGCTGCCGAACAGTCCCGGCAGTTCCATGCTCTCGGCGCCGATGCCGATGGTGTAGACGCGCAGCCCCGCGCGCGCCGCCAGCTCCGCGGCCTGGCGCGGCGGCAGCTCGCCCGCGGTGTTGGCGCCATCGGTGAGCAGGATCACCACGCGGCTGGCCGCCGGCCGTTCGCGCAGGCGCTTCACCGCGATCGCGAGCGCATCGCCGATCGCGGTCTGCTTGCCGGCGAAGCCGATCTGCGCCTCCATCAGCAACTGCTCCAGCGTGGCGTGATCGAAGGTGAGCGGCACGTGCAGGTAGGCCTCGCTGCCGAACAGGATGAGCCCCAGCCGGTCGCCGGCGCGCCGGCGCAGGAACTCGCCCGAGACGCGCTTCACCACGCGCAGGCGGTCGGCGGGCTGGCCGTCGAGCTCGAGGTCCTCGGTGAGCATGCTCTCGGAGATGTCCACCGCCAGCATCAGGTCGCGCGCGCTCGCCGGCAGCGCGACGGTGTCGCCCACCCAGCGCGGCGCGCAGGCCGCCGCCACCAGCGCGATCCAGATCAGGGCCAGCGCGAGGAGGCGCG
>JAKJFB010000315.1 GCA_022705125.1 Pseudomonadota bacterium | reverse complement strand
CGGTCGGCTTCCCCGGAAACCAGGCATGAACAAAACATGCCCACAGCAAACGTACAAGGTCCGGCTTCAGCCGGACATTACATCTGTCCGGCTGAAGCCGGACCTACATGTCCCGCCAGCGAGGCGCGCGCTTTTCGAGAAAGGCCTGTACGCCTTCGAGCGTGTCGGCGCTGGCGGAGACCTCGCGCACCAGCTCGCGTTCGTGCCGCAGCGCCTCGTCGAGCGGCAACCGCGCGCCTTCGGCGATGGCGCGCCGGATCGCCCGCTGCGGCACCAGGCTGTGACGCGTGAAGCTCGCGGCGAATTCGGCCGCCGCGTCCACCACGTCCGCGTCGTCCTCGCAGATGCGGTTCACCAGGCCCATCGCGAGCGCGTTCGCGCCGTCCACGGCATCGCCGCTCAGCATCATTTCCAGCGCGCGGTTCTCGCCAATCAGCCGCGGCAACAGCTGCGTGCCGGCGTACGCGGGCAGCAGGCCGAGCTTGATCTCGGGCAACCCGAGCTTCGCCCCGCGCCGCGCCACGCGGAAGGTACAGGCCAGCGCCAGCTCGAGGCCGCCGCCGAGCGCCAGCCCGTTCAGCGCGGCGACGAGCGGTTTCGGGAATTCGAGCATGCGTTTTACCAGCGCATGCACGCGCAGCAGCCGATGCTGCGGATCGCCGTGCCATTCGCTGAGGTCGGTGCCGGCGCAGAAGGCGCGCCCGGTGCCGCTCAGGATCAGTGCGCGGCTGTCGTCGTCGCGGATCGTCTCGAGAAAACGTTCGAGCTCGTCCAGCATGTCGTTGTTGATGGCGTTCAGCACCTGTGGCCGGTTCAGGGTCAATACCGCGCAGTGTCCGCGCCGTTCGATGTCCACCACGCTCATGCCGTCGTCTCCGTGTTCGCCTGCGCCGCAAACGTTCCGGCGCCCGGCGCGACTATAGGAGAATTCGCGCGCCTGGCGTAGCCTTGCTGCAATTGCCACCGATCGCATACCCGGGAGTGATGCACCATGGCCAGCCTGCCGCGACTTGCCGTCCGCGAGCCCGTCGAGCGCATCCACGCCGCCCTCGACGAGCACGGTGCGGTGATCGTCGAGGGCCTGCTCGATCAGCCCCTGCTCGCGCGGCTCAACGGCGATGTCGATCCGTTGCTGGCGCGCGCCGATCCGCACATGAACCATCTCAACCCGGTGCTGGACGCGTTCTTCGGCACGTGCGTGCGCCACGTGACCGGGCTCGCCGGCAAGTCGCTCGCCTTCGCCGAAAACGTGATGTGCCATCCGCTGTTGCTGGGACTCTGTGACCGCGTGCTGCTGCCGGGCTGTGCGGGCTACCAGCTGAACCTGGGCCACCTGATGGACCGCGGCCCTGGTGCCGAGGCGCAGTGGCAGCATCGCGACGAGGACGTGTGGGTGCATTGCCCGCGACCGCACCCGGAGTTGCAGCTCGCGACCGTGGTCGCACTGGTGGATTTCCACCGTGGCAACGGCGCGACCTACGTGGTGCCCGGCAGCCATCGCTGGCCGCGCGATCGCGTCGCCACCGAGGCGGAAACGGCGCACGCCGAGATGCCGGCCGGTTCGGCGGTGATCTACCTCGGCTCGACGATCCACGGCGGCGGTGCCAACAGCACCGCCGACGATTGGCGTCGTGGCTTCCACCTCAGCTACACCCTGGGCTGGCTGCGCACCGAGGAGAACAACATCCTCGCGGTGCCGCCGGAACGCGCGCGCGAGCTCTCTCCGCTGGCGCGGCGCCTCGTTGGCTACGGCGTGCATGACGCCATCGCCGACATGGGCGGCTATCTCGGGATGCTCGATATGCGCGATCCCGCGCAGATGCTGGAAGACGGCTCGCTCTAGGCACGCCCCGCGTCACGCCGCATCGCAGGGGGGCGTCATCAGTGCGAGGCGCGGTCCTCGAGCTCGCTCCAGCGCGCGAAGGCGGATTCGAGTAGTTCCGTGATCTCCGCCGCGCGCGTCGACGCGGCGCGCATTGCCTCCACGTTGCCGCTGCCCATGCTCGCGAGCAACGCTTCCTGTTCCTGCTCCAGCGCGTCGATGGTGGCGGGCAGGCTCTCGAACTCGCGCTGCTCCTTGAAGCTCAGCTTCTTCGCGACGGCGCGTCCGGGCGCGGGCGCCTTCGCCGCGGCGGGAGTCGCGACCGGCGCCGGCGCCGCGACGGGCTGTGGCCGTTGCAGCAGCCAGTCGCTGTAGCCACCGGCATACTCCTGCCAGTGGCCGTCGCCTTCGGCGACCAGCGTCTGCGTCACCACGTTGTCGAGGAACACGCGGTCGTGGCTCACCAGCAGCAGCGTGCCGGTGTAGCCCTGCAGCGTGTCCTCGAGCAGTTCCAGCGACTCGATGTCGAGGTCGTTGGTCGGCTCGTCCAGCACCAGCAGGTTTGCCGGGCGCGCGAACAGCCGCGCCAGCAGCAGGCGGTTGCGCTCGCCGCCCGAGAGCGTGCCGACCGGCGAGCCGGCGCGCTGTGGCGGAAACAGGAAGTCGCCGAGGTAGCTGATGATGTGCTTGCGCGCGCCGCCGATCTCCACCCACTCCGAGCCCGGGCTGATGGTCTCGGCGACGGTCTTCGCCAGGTCGAGCTGCTCGCGCATCTGGTCGAAGTAGGCCACCTCGAGGCTGGTGCCCAGCTTCACGGTGCCGCCGTCGGGCTGCATCTGCCCGAGTATCAGCTTGATCAGCGTGCTCTTGCCGGCGCCGTTCGGTCCCATCAGCCCGAGGCGGTCGCCGCGCAGCAGCCGCAGCGACAGGTCCCGCACCACGGTGCGCTCGCCGAAGGACTTCGAGACGTTTTCCAGCTCGGCGACCAGCTTGCCCGAGCGCTCGCCGGCATCGAGACGCAGTCGCACGTTGCCCATGCGCTCGCGCCGTTCCGCGCGCTCGTTGCGCAGGCGTTCCAGCCGGCGCACGCGCCCCTCGTTGCGCGTGCGCCGCGCCTTGACGCCCTGGCGGATCCACGCTTCTTCCTCGGCCCAGAACTTGTCGAACTTGCGTGCCGCCACGGCCTCGGCCGCGAGCTGCTCCGCCTTGCGCGACTCGTAGGCCGAGAAATTGCCGGGATAGGAGCGCAGCAGGCCGCGGTCGAGCTCGACGATGCGGGTCGCGATGCGGTCGAGGAAGGCGCGGTCGTGAGTGATCACGATCGCCGCGGACACTTTCGCGAGCAATTCCTCGAGCAGCGTGATGCCCTCGATGTCGAGGTGGTTCGTCGGTTCGTCCAGAAGCAGCAGCTCCGGCTCCAGCGCCAGCGCAAGGGCCAGCGCGGCGCGCTTGCGCTCGCCGCCGGAGAGCCGCGCCATGTCGGCGTACTCGTTCAGTTGCAGCCGGTGCGCGTATTCGCTCAGCCGCGCCTCCAGCCGCCAGCGTTCCTTGTCGTCGTGGATGGCGTCGAAGCCGCCGCGCAGCACCAGGCTCTCGCGCAGCGTCGCAGCGGGTGGCAGCTCGGGCTCCTGCTCGACCAGGATCACGCGACCGCCGGCGGGCAGGCGCAGCTCACCGTCGTCGAGCGGGGCGTCGCCCGCGATCACGCGCAGCAGCGAGGACTTGCCGGTGCCGTTGCGTCCGATCAGCCCGATGCGCTCTCCCTGGGTGACGGTTAGCGAGGCGCGGTCGAGCAGCGGGTGCAGACCGTAGGCGAGTTCGGCGTTGTCGAGACTGAGGATGGTGCTCATGGCGATACGTACGGCAGATGCGAAGGGGATCGGGTCGGCGCGGGCAGGTGCAGCGCGAGCGGCTGCCCGGCGGCGCGCACGCTGGCGGCGCCGTCGGGCTTCAGGGACAGGGGCTTACGGCCCCACTGTCATTCGACCGTGATGGTAATGCGCTCCGAGACCACCGGCGGGTTGTGCGGCACGTGCATGTGGTCGCCCAGCAGCAGCTGCAGCGTGTGCTTGCCCGGTGCGAGCTCCAGCGTCACCTCGGTCTGCCCACCGCCGAAATGCCGGTGCTGCTCGTCCATCGGCATCGGCACGCCGGCGGGCGGCAGCGTGTCCAGGTCGATCAACAGGTGATGGTGTCCGGTGTCGGGACGCTCCACACCGGCCGGCGC
>JAKJFB010000314.1 GCA_022705125.1 Pseudomonadota bacterium | reverse complement strand
AAGGGCGCCTCCGGGCGCCCTTCGCGTGTCTGGACCGGTGCGCACCAGCGGCTGCACCGCCGCGCAGCAAATCCCGCCCGTTTCATCACCGCGATTCCTTGCGCCCGGCCGGGTGTAGTATGTCGCCTGAATCGTCCTGGTCGGGACGAAGTAGCAATACGGGAGGTCGACCATGCATCGCTACATCGCGAGCGCGTTGACTGCCGCAAGCCTGGTGATCGGCGTCGGCGGATTGTGCACCGGGTGCGCCGCCTGGGCTGTCATGGCGGGGGCTGGCGCCGGCGCTGCGGCTTACGAGATCCCCAACATACGGGCGATGAACGCGCTGGAGGAGGATTTTCGCGCGGAGCCGCGGCGCTCCTACGAGGAGTACGAAGCCTATATGCGGCGCAAGCACGAGATCCAGGCGAAGTCACTCGTTTACTGAGTTGCGTCCGGCACCGTCAGCATCCGAGGCTGCGGCGCGTTGGGTGGTGGTCTACGGGGCCGGTGCCCGGCCATGGACAGATCGTGCGGCGGCATCGTTGCGCCGTGTGAGCTTTGTGTTATATCTATCGGGCACACATACAAATATTGCGATCAGCACTGGCTCGGTGGACGTCAAGGGGATGTCTGGAATGAACAACCTGAACAACGCGGAGGGCGAACAGCCATCCGCGGGCACGGGTGTCGGCGCCGAGTCGCCCGGCCGTTCGGCATCGCGCCGGCACGGTTCGCGTCATCGCAGCCGGCATTCGTCGCGCAGCCTGTTGCCGGTGATCGCGCTGACGGCGGTGGGGGCGGTCGCGGTCATTTCGCTGTTGCTCTACCTGTTCGGCACCATCGCCAGGTACAGCTCGGAAAACAACCTGCAGCGGGCTGAGCTCGGCCAGAAGGATTCCGAACTGCGCGACCTGCGCGCCGAACTGAAGCAGGTCACGGCCGAGTTCGACGCCCTGGTCAAGGAGCGGTTACCGAACCTGAAGCGGCTGGAGCATGACAAGGTCATCCCCCTCAACCAGGGCTACGTGAGGAACATCCTCTTCACCGAGACCCATTCCGGGGACAGCATCGGCTACGAATACCGGGTCGTGGTCGAGAACAATCACTCACGGCCGGTGATGCCGGAGATTCGCGTCCTGCTTTTCGACCGCACCGGTGTGCAGATCGGAGGCGCGTCGGTGGAAGGCGTGCCGATGATGCGCACCGGTGACAGCGAATCGTTCTCCGGGGAGGTCGACCTCATGATCGACGCGGTGCCCGAGTATTTCCACGTCGAGAGCAGAAGCGACTGAGGCGCCGCTGACCTGGGCCGGTGGCAGGCGCGAAGCATGGGCCGGTGCGCTTCAGGCGCCCCGGCCCTGCCTCGGGATGCTTACTTCGCGGGGCCGTCGTGCTCGAAGGAGCTCAACGTGCCGTCGCGTGCGACTTCGCAAGTCGCAGTGAACGGCTTCTCGGACACGCCGCTCACCTTGATTTGCACGACGTAGTTGTTGCGTTCCTTGACACGCTTGAGCTTGGTCCGGACGTCCTCGCCGAAAGTCTCGCGCACCTTCTGCTTGCAGATACCGAACGCATCGCCCGACGTGGTCGCGGCGCTGACAGGGCCAGGAGCGGCAACCAATGCGCCGGCAAGCATGACCGGCGCAAGTTTCAGGGCAAGGCGGATGCTGGCGGAATTGGTCATTGGCGGTTACTCCTCGAAGTGCTGGGCAATATGACCCGACAAGGCAAGGATATGCGCCAACCCTGGAATGATCATTCTAAAAGCGGCTGGAGTTTCAACGGCATCCGGGCGCGCGACACGCGGGAACAGCCGCTTTCGGCCGGCAGCGGCAGCCTCGGCTACCCGGATGCTGACCTGTGGCGCGATTCAGTGATCGCGCCAGCAGGTCGGCCAGCAGCCGGACCAGACGGACCAGTCCGCGTGGCAATCTGCGGGCGGGCTCGGTGCAAGGTCGATGCGATGCGCCGTGTGGCTGCCGCGTTCGACGCGACGGCATTCTGCCGCGGAGTCGTGCTGGCGCGTGAACTCCACGAGGAACTGGTCCTCGGGCAACCTGCAGTTCCCGTCCGGCCAGCTGCACTGTGCGTTCATCGCCGATGCTCCCATGGTTGCGCGTCGCAGGGTCACTGCAAAAACAATAGGCAACCGCCGCACGGCACGCCGGCATGTGCGCATCAAACGTGAAATCCTGACGAATTCACTGCGATCTCCCGCTCAGGGCAGCCGAGGCGCTCGCGCGTGCTTACCGATGTTTCATCCTGCGCGGCGCAAAACCGGGTAGATTCTGCGCTTCCTTCCATTGCCCGGATTCGCCCCGCATGAGCACGCAGAAGCCCGTCCAACGTTTCACCCCAGGCCAGGAGAAGTTCGGTACTTCGATCATCAGGCGCATCGGCAGCCTGCAGACCCTGGTGTACGAGCTGAGCAACGGGCGGGTGTGGAGCACCTTCCGCGGCGGGCAGGTCGCCATCCTGACGGTCATCGGGCGCAAGTCCGGCGAGCCGCGCAAGACGCCGCTGCTCTACATCGAGGACGGTGAGCGCGTGGTGATGGCGGCCTCCAAGGGTGGCATGAGCAGCGCACCGGTGTGGTACCACAACGTGAAGGCCAATCCCGAGGTGCAGATCCAGATCGGCGCGCGCAAGCGCACGATGATCGCGCGCGAGGCGAGCCCGCAGGAGGAAGCGCAACTGTGGCCGAAGCTCGAGGCGATGTATCCCGAGTTCGCCGAATACCGCGCGCGCTGCGAGGGCGTGCGCCATATCCCGGTGCTGATCTTCGACGCGAAGAAGTAGATTGGAACCTTGGCCGCAGCGGCCGGGTGCCGCTGCAGCGTTGTTTCGCGCGCTGACTTACATATAAGATAAAATCTTTGTGGCCGTGGCTGCGCGGGCGGAACAGTTCCGCCCGGGCGCCACGGCTGTCGTTGTGCAGGAGCCCTTCATGAGCATTGCAATTGCCCGGCGCCAGACCCTCGCCGACCTGCTGCGGCGCAGCGCGCGCCGCGTGCCCGGGCGCACTGCGCTGGTCTGCGGCGCGGTAAGCTGGAGCTACGCGGAGCTCGATACCATCGTGGACCGCGTTGCGCAGGGCCTGCGCGGCATCGGGGTCGGCGCCGGCGACAAGGTGGCGATCCTCGCGCGCAACTCGCATGCCTTCATCGCCATGCGTTTCGCGATCGCACGCGCCGGCGCCGTGCTGGTGCCGGTCAACTTCATGCTGAATGCCGACGAGCTGGCCTACATCCTGGGGCACTGCGGGGCGCGCGTGCTGTGCACCGATTCGGGCCTCGCCGCGCTGGCCCGCGCGGCAGCCGCAAAAGGCACGGGCATCGAGACCTTCGTCTGGCTCCCGGGTGAAATGCCGAGCGAGCCATGCGCCGGCATGATTCCCTTCGACACGCTGCTGGAGCCGGTCGCCGATGCGCGGCGCGAGGAACCCGGGTTGCACGGCGGCATGCTGGCGCAGATCCTCTACACCAGCGGCACCGAGTCGCTGCCCAAGGGCGCGATGCTGACGCACGAGTCGGTCATCGCGCAGTACGTGAGCGTGATGACGGCGGCCGAGTACTCGGCCGCCGACACCATGCTGCACGCGATGCCGCTGTTCCACTGCGCGCAGCTCGATACCTTCTTCGGGCCGATGCTCTACAACGGCGCGAGCAACGTGATCATCCCGGCGCCGGTGCCGGAGACCGTGCTGGCGTGCATCGAGCGCCATCGCATCACCTCGTTCTTCGCGCCGCCGACCGTGTGGATCTCGCTGCTGCGCTCGCCGGCCTTCGAACGCCACGACCTCTCGAGCCTGCACAAGTGCTACTACGGGGCCTCGATCATGCCGGTGGCGATCCTGCAGGAGATGCAGCAGCGTCTGCCCGGTGCACGTTTCTGGAACATCTACGGCCAGACCGAGATCGCGCCCACCGCGACCGTGCTCGGGCCCGAGGACCAGATCCGCAAGGCGGGCTCCGCGGGCAGGCCGGTGCTGAACGTCGAGACGATCATCGTGGATGATGCGTGCAGCGAAGTGCCCCGCGGCGAGGTGGGCGAGATCGTGCACCGCTCGCCGC
>JAKJFB010000313.1 GCA_022705125.1 Pseudomonadota bacterium | reverse complement strand
CACCGGCGCCAACACCTGCGCCGACTCCGGCTCCAACGCCTGAGCCCACACCGGCACCGACGCCGGCGCCGACCCCGGAACCCACGCCGGAGCCCACACCGGCACCAACGCCTGCGCCGACTCCGGCTCCGACACCCGAGCCCACGCCGGCACCAACGCCCGCGCCGACTCCGGCTCCGACCCCGGAACCCACTCCGGAACCCACTCCGGAGCCGACGCCTGCACCAACACCGGAACCCACTCCGGAACCGACGCCGACTCCAACGCCGGCACCGACGCCAACGCCTAAGGACATCTCCAATGTGGTGTTCTACCTGACCAGCGGGAACAACCTGGTGGCGGTCAAGCTGAACTACAGCTCATCATTGAACATCAATGACTACGCGCAGCCGGCCACCCTGGCCGCTGCGGTGGCGGCCGCTGTGAATGCCGATCCCCTCCTCGAGGGCTACTCGGTCGTCGGATATGCCATCAAGGCGGGGCTGGGGATTCACACCTTCGGCACCACCTTCACCGATCTCATCCAGAACACGGGAGGCAACGCCGCGCTGGCGTCGGGCACCTATGACGGTTCGGTGAATATCAGCCCGACGGAGATCGCGAGCCTCGATCCGATCGAGCTGGCGCCGCCAGCGGCGGCGCTGAGCATGAGCGACGTACTCGACACCACCGTCATCGATGACGGCAACCGCCAGGCGAAGGACGACAAACCCGGGGAGCGCGGCCACCGGGCCTCCGGCAAGGACGATGCGACTGGTGCGGATCCTGACGTGCTGCCGGACGACAGCGGTGACAGCCTGCTGGGGGGCAGCGAGGGCGCAGACGTGTTCAAGTGGACGCTGGCTGAACCCGGAGCTCACGACACGATCAGCAACTTCGACATGAACGAGCCGGCAAGCGGTGGCGACGTGCTCGACCTCAGGGATCTGCTGCCGCCCGAGAGCGCTGCAAGTCTCGACAGTTATCTGCACTTCGAGGACTCGGGCACTGGTGGCACCCTGGTGAAGATCAGCCCCGCGGGCGACTTCACCGGCGACGCCGCCCACGACGCGAACGTGGCCTACCAGACGATCGAACTGCAGAACGTCGACCTGCTGAGCATCGGCAACGATCAGCAGATCATCGACATGCTGATCAACCACGGCAAGCTGATCACCGAGTGAGGCGGGCTGCGCCCCTGTCCGGCCTGGCGCCGGGCAGGGCCCCGGCCGAGGAGAACTGGCGATGCCCTATGTGCGACGAGACGCGACCGGACAGCTCATCGCGCTGAGCAGCGAAGCGCTGGAGGGATTCGAGGAAGCGCTGCTGGACGCGGCCGAAATCGCCGAGTTCGAGCATCGGCTCGGCGACGCGAAAGCGCGGTTGCAGGAATCAGACCGCGACGTGGTCCGGGTTCTGGATGACCTGGTGAACCTGCTCATCGACAAGAACCTGATCCGCTTCACCGACCTGCCGGCGGCGGCGCAGCGCAAGCTGATCGAGCGGCGCGGCCTGCGCGAGACCGGTTCGCACCTCGGGCTGCTGGGCGACGATACCAGCCTGCTGTAGGGGGCTCAGCCGGCGCGCATGGTAACGGCAGGCCCGGTGGCACCATCGAAGCCGAGTTCGACCAGCGCGCGGAACTCTGCCTCGGTGCCCACTCCCTCGGCCATCGCGCTGAGACCGATCGAGTGCGCGATCATCGCGAGCCCGCGGAGAAAAACCTGGTTGGCCTGGTTCTGGTCGATGCCGTGCACGAAGGACGCATCGATTTTCAGATAGTCGAGTCCCAGGTCGTGCAATTCGCCGATACGCGCGACCTGGTGTCCCACGTGCTCGATCCCTATGCGGCATCCCAGGGGCTTGAGCAGCGCGCTGAGAATGCGGAAATTCTCGAGGTTCTGGAACACGCCGTATTCGGGAACTTCCAGCCAGAGCCGTTTCGCCAGTTCGGGCGTCTCGCCAAGACGCGATGCCAGGCGATGCATCAGCACGGCATCGTTCATCGATTGCGCCGAGAAGTTCATGCACAGGTCGTCGGTGCAGTTGAGCAGCCGCGCGATCGCAAGATCGAGGACCATCTCGTCCAGCCGCGCCAGATCGCCCAGGCGCGCGAGCCAGGGAACGAACTCACCCGCGTTCAGCCAGTCACTATCCACATCCAGTCGCAATCGCGCGACGCATTCGTCATGCAGCAACTGTCCGGCGGCATCGACCACCGGGTAGCTGTGCAGTTTCACCTGGCCCATGGTGAGTGCCGAGTCGAAGCGCTGGCGCCAGGTCACGAGATCCATGCGCATCCCGGCGTCGGGTGGCGATTGTTCCACTCCCGCCACCTGCACCGTGTCACCGCCCGCCGCGACGGCATTCGCCAGCGCCACGTCGACGCGCGCGAGCACTCGCGAGAGCTGGTCGCCATGGCGGTAGGGTGTCGCCGCCGCCGGTAACCGACAGACGGCCTGCAGGTCGAGTTCGCGGGCCAGCATCTGCAGCGCCTCCTGCACCCGTTGCGCCAGCGCACCGGCATCGTCCTCCCCGGGAGCCAGCACGGCGAAATCGGAACCGTTCAGGCGCCCGAAGATCCACTCCGCGTCCTTCGGCGCGATGGCGCGCAGCGCCTCGGCGAAGCGCTTGATCAGCGTGTCCATCACGGCCCAACCCTGCTCCCGGTTCAGCTCGTGCAGATCGAGCAGCCGGGCGATGACCAGCACGCCCTCGGCGCCGGCATCCTCGCGCGCCAGCGCGCTCTGCACCCGTGCCAGGAAGTGGCTGCGGTTGAGCAGGCCGGTGACGGCGTCGTGGTGTGCCTCGCGGCGCAACTGGTCGAGACGCGAGGATTCGTCCTGGAGCATCTGTCTCACGCGCGTCGCCAGTGCGTTCATGGAGCGCACCACGGCGCGGAACTCCCGGGTCGCCGGCTCCGCGGTGGTGATGAAGCGCCGTGCGCCGATAGCCTCCGCCTGGTCCACCACCGCGCCGAGCGGACGCAGGATGAGGCGCAGCAGCACGGTGCCGGCCACGCCGGTGAGCACTGCGGCGGCGAGGAACCAGCCCAGCAGGCGCAACATGCTGTTCCAGAGTTCGCGATACGCGAAGCTGGCCTGGCTGCTGACGCTCAGCGTCCCGTAGGGTTGCCAGCCGTTCTGCACCTGCGCCAGGCCCGGTTCGGCCTCGATGCGGAACAAGCGCGCGAACCACTGCGGAGCGCCGTCCACGCCGGCATCGCTCGCGAATTCCACCAGCGCCTTGCCCGAGGGATCGACGAGACGGATGCTCTCGTAATGCCCGAGGTCGAATTGCGCGGCAATCTGCAGCTCGATGGTGACCTCGTCTCCGGGCGTCCGCTCCAGTGTTTGCGACAAGGTGGCCGCCAGTGAAGTCGCATTGTCGAAATTCTTCAGCCTGAGCTGCTCCTCGAGGTAATTTCTGGCCGACAGCGTGCTGACGAGGAAACTGCCGCCAAAGGCGATCAGCATCACCAGCGCAATCGCCAGCCAGAGCTGCTTTACGAGCGACATGTTGACGGCTCCCACGAACTGACCGGTTGACGGAATTGCGACGCGGCCATCAGTTTAGGCCCTCTTCGTTCATCCGGCGCAGCAGATCGCGCCATCGCGACAATCGCGCCGTCGGGTCCGCCGACGCTTTCTTGCCGGCGACCCAGAGTCCCTGGCTGTTGAAACCGAACACCGGCTTCAGGTCGGGACGGCGCGAGGCCGGGCGAAGCTGGCCGACGAGGTTATCGAGGATCAGCGGCTCCACGCCGGGCTCCGGGTAGTAGGCCAGCACCATGTGAGCCTGGACGATGCCGCTGCCCGGGAGCCCGGTCTCGGCGCGCACATAGGTGATGCGCAGGCGTTCGAGCGGCACGCCGAGCAGACCGAGCGTCACGTACTTGGCGATGCTGAAATCCTCGCAGTCGCCCTGCCCGCGTCCCAGCGTCTCGAGCGGGGTGGCCCAGTAATCCCGCACACCCCAGACCACGGCATCCTGTTCGAAATCCACGCGGTGGTTGAAAAAGGTGTTCACGAGCTCGAGCTTCTCGCGCTCCGCCAGGTCGCGGTTCTCCTCGATGAGCGCGCGCCACAGC
>JAKJFB010000312.1 GCA_022705125.1 Pseudomonadota bacterium | reverse complement strand
GGCGCCTCGTCCACCAGTCCGGCCACGGTGGCCAGCAGGGCCTCGCAGCCCTGCCCCGTCACTGCCGACACCAGCGCCGCCGGCGGTCGCGCGCGCCGGGCGTCGCTGCTGGGCTGGCTGTTCGCCGCGTGCGCGATGCTCGGCGCGAGCGGCGCAATGGCCGCTTCCGATGCGGCGGAATTCTTTCGCGACAAGCGCCTGACCTACATCGTGCCGACCAAGCCGGGCGGCGGCTACGACACCTACGCGCGGCTGATTGCGCGGCACCTGCCCAAGCACCTGCCGGTGAAAGCGGTGGAGGTGCGCAACGTGCCCGGCGCCAGCCACCTGATCGGCGTGCAGCAGCTGTTCGCCGCGCCGCCCGACGGATTGACGCTGGGGACCTTCAATTCCGGTCTCGTCTACGCCCAGATCAACCGGACCGAGGGCATGAACCGCGACCTGCGCGAGCTGAGCTGGATCGGCAAGGCGGCCAGCGATGCGCGCGTCTTCGTCGTCGGCGCGCACACCGGCATCGCCTCCGTCGAGCAGCTGCGCCGGGGCGGGCGCACGCTGCACCTGGCCACGTCGGGCAAGTCGAGTGCCTCCAGCTATGAGACCGGCATGGTGATCCGGCTGCTCGGCCTGGATGCCACGCCGGTGCACGGCTTCGTGGGCACCGAGGGCGAGCTCGCGGTGATGCGCGGCGACATCGACGGCCTGCTCGGCTACCACAGCGCGCTGCGCGATTTCGTGGAGCAGGGGCATGGCCGCATCCTGTTCCGCATCGGCGCGGGGCCCGCCGAGCTCGCGGCGCTACCCGAGCTCGGCAGCCTGCTGCCCGCGCCCGAGGCGCAGCGCTTCGTCGAGCTCGTCGCCGCGCAGGCTTCGCTCGGCCGGCTGACTGTCGCGCCGCCGGGCGTGCCGCCCGGGCGGCTGGCGGTGCTGCGCGAGGCGTATCTCGGAACGCTCGCCGATCCCGAGCTGCTGCGAGAGGCGGCGGCGATGAGGCTGCCGATCGAAGCGCTGGACGGCGCGGCGGTGCAGGAGCGGATCTCGCGCCTGCTGGCGCAGGCGGTGCCCGGCCCGTGATATTCGCCGATGCGCTCGCCGGACTGGGCGCCTACGTCGATGATCCCGCGGTGCTCGCGGCGCTGCTGGTGGCAGTGCCGCTGGGCGTGCTGGCCGGGGTTGTTCCGGGCCTGGGTGGCAAGCTGTCGATCGTGATGGCCATTCCCTTCCTGGTGGGCGCGGATCCGACCGTGGGCGCCGTATTCCTGCTCGCGATGCATTCGGTGATCCACACCGGCGGCCCCATTCCCAGCATCCTGCTCGGTGTGCCCGGCAGCGGCCCGGATGCCGCGACCGTGGTCGATGGCCACCCGATGGCACGTAGCGGCCAGGCCGGGCGCGCCCTGGGGGCGGCGTTGGCCTCGTCCTGCGTCGGCGGCATCTTCGGCGCGCTGGTGCTGGCGCTGGCGCTGCCGCTGGTCAAGCCGGTGCTGCTTTCCTTCGGTCCGCCGGAAGTGTTCATGCTGGCGGTGCTGGGCATCACCTTCATCGCCGCGGTCAGCGGCGACCGCCTGGCGCGCGGGCTGATGGTCGGCTGTATCGGTTTGCTGGTGTCCTTCGTGGGCATGGATCCCATCGGCGGCGTGGCGCGCTACAGCGCGGGACAGCTGTTCCTGATGGACGGCGTGGACCTGATCACGGCCGTGGTGGGGCTGTTCGCGATACCGGAAATGCTCGCGCTGATGCGCCAGCAGGCACATCACGGCGCACTGCCCCGGGGTGGCTTCGAGGAGCGCGGCATCCTCGAGGGCATGCTGGATGTCTGGCGACACCGTTACCTCACGCTGCGTGCCTCGTTGATCGGCACCGTGATCGGCATCATCCCCGGCCTTGGCGGCGATGTCGCGTCCTGGGTGTCCTACGGGCATGCGGTGCAGAGTTCGCCGCGGCCCGGGGAGTTCGGCAAGGGGCGCGTCGAGGGCGTCATCGCCCCGGAGGCGGCGAACAACTCCAAGGAAGGCGGCAGCCTGCTGCCCACGCTGTTCTTCGGCATCCCAGGCAGCTCGGGCATGGCCGTGCTGCTGGGCGCCTTCGTCACGCTGGGCATCACGCCCGGGCCGGCAATGGCCGGGCAGGGGCTGGCGCTGGTGTGGACGCTGATCTGGGCGCTGGTGCTGGCTAATGTGCTGGCGGTCGCCGTGTTCCTGCCGAGCGCGGGACTGCTGGCGCGGGTGGCGGGCGTGTCGGGCGCGGCGATGTTCCCCTTCGTGCTCTGCTTCGCGCTGATCGGCACCTACCTCAGCGCGCTGCACTGGCAGACTTTCTTCGTGCTGTTGGGCTTCGGGCTGCTCGGTGTGGCGCTGAAGCACCATGAATGGCCGCGCGGGCCCTTCGCGATAGGGCTGGTGCTCGGCACGCCGGCCGAAATCGCCCTGCACCAGTCGCTGACGATCTGGGGGGGCTCGTTCCTGCTGCGCCCGCTCACGCTGGTGCTGATCGCGCTGGTGCTCGCCAGCCTGTGGCAGAGCCTGCGCCGTTACCGCCGCTCGGGCGACGTGCACGCGCCGGATCCGGGCCTGCTGGGTGTGTGTGCCGGCGTGTTCGGGCTCGCGCTGGTGACAGCCCTGCGCTACCCGGCGCCCTCATCGGTCCTGCCGGCGCTGATTGCCGGCGTGGGTGCGTTGCTCGCGCTGGCTTGTGGTGTGGTCATGTTGCGCAACCGCCCGCTGTCGCTCGCGCCCGATGGCGCCGTTGGCTGGCGCTCCCACCTGCCGGCGCTCGCCTGGCTTGCGCTGTTTGTCGTGGCGGTGCTCGCATTGGGCCTGTCGCCCGGCCTGCCGCTGGCGCTGCTGGTCTTTCACCTGGCGGCGCGCCGGGGCGGGGTGATGCGCGCGCTGCTGGCGGCAGTGGCGATGCTGGTGATCGTGGAGGGCGTGTTTGCCGGAATCCTCGGCGTCAGCATCTACCGCGGGCTCGTCGGCGGCTGAGCCGCGCGTTGCCCCGGGCTCTCAGGCGAGGATCTGCTGGCGCGCGTTCTCCTTCATCGAGGCGGTGGTGCACAGCACCACGAGGTCGCCGGTTGTGGCCAGCGCGAGCGCATGCGCGATTGCCTCGGCCTCCACGGGGACCACCGTCACCGCGTCCGCTGCGACGCCGTGCGCGAGCAGTTCCTGCCCGATCAGCGCAGAGAGCTCGCCTTGCGCGAAGTTGACCGGCTCGCGCGCGTCGGCGCACACGAAGACGTCGAAATGTCCCGCGACGAGCCCGGCGATCTGCCCGACCGCTTCGCGGCTGGAGCGCCCCGGGCAACGGATCATGAGGATCTTGCGCCGCGCCACCGGCCAGCGGTCGATGAAGGCGACCAGCGCGCGGTAGCTGTCGGGATTGTGCGCGTAGTCGATGATCGCGGTGAACGGCGATTCACGGATGATGTTGAGTCGCCCCGGCGTGTTCTCCCAGGCCGTGTCGAAGGCGCCCAACGCCTGCCGGGTAGCATCGATCGGCGCGTCCAGCATCTGCGTGGCGGCGACCGCCTGCAGCGCGTTGCTGACGTTGTGGGCGGCGCGGCCGGCGAAGGTGGCGGGGATCGCATCGACCGCCATCACCGGCGTGCGCATGGCGTTGTGCGCCGTGTAGAGCACGATCCAGTCAGCGCCATCGAGCGCCTCGACGACCACGAAGCTCGCCTCCTTGCCGGCGCCGTCCGCGTCGCGGTGCGCTTGCGCGAGCTGCGCGACCGGCTGTGTCGTGGAGCTCCAGCAGATCGCGGGAGCCTGCAGGCCGACACTCATGCTGCGCGCATGCGCATCGTCGGCATTGAGCACCACGCCGCGCCGCGCCCGGCGCAGCACGCACTGCTTCAGCCGTGCCATGTCCTCGACCGTCTCGATGCCGAACTGCCCGAGGTGCTCGGCGGTGACGTTGGTGCACACCGCCACGTCGCAGGCGTCCCAGGCGAAGCCGAAGTCCGCGACCGCGCCCCGGGCCGTTTCCAGCACCGCGTGCGAGATGCGCAGGTCCTGCAGCACCTGGTAATGGAACACCGAGCCCGCGCTGTCGCCGCTGTTGACGGTCTGCCCG
>JAKJFB010000311.1 GCA_022705125.1 Pseudomonadota bacterium | reverse complement strand
CGACACCAGGCACAGCCTGCGGGCGCCAGGCAACGGCGCCATCGCGAGGCACAGCGGATCATCGGCGTTCAGCACGGCGCCCGCGCTCGCGCGCTCGAGCACCCGTCGCTTGATCTGCGCCATCTGCTCCAGCGAATCGACGCCACGATCCCCGAGATGATCCGGCGTCACGTTGAGGCACAGGGCAACGTCGCAGCGATCGTAGGCGATGCCCAGCGTGAGCACGCCACCGCGCGCGGTCTCGAGCACTGCCGCGCTGATCCCGGGATGCTCGAGCAGCCGCTCGTGGCCGCCGACGCCGGCGCTGTCGCCGCTCGCCACGAGCGCGCCGTTGACGTACACGCCGTCCGTGCAGGCGAGCCCGGTCGCGTAGCCGGCCTGCATCAGCACCGCCGCGACCATGCGGCTGGTGGTGGTCTTGCCGTTCGTGCCAGTCACCGCGATCAGCGGCACGCGCGCGCGCGCCCCCGGCGGAAACAGCCACGCGATGAATGCATCGGCCGCCGCGGCCAGCAGCGGCGAATCGTCGGGCAGCATGGCGTCGAGTTCCGGTGCCAGCTCGAGGTCGACGAACGCGGCGCCCGATTCCTGCAGCGCCACGCCGATGTCGCGGCTCACCACGGTGAGCACGAGCAGTCCCGCATCGACGCCAGCGGCCACGCGCGCGGCCGCCGCGAGCAGCGAAGGATGCGCGCGATCGGTGAGGACTTGCGTTGCGGCGCCATTTCCCGCGACGGTGCGCAGCACGGCCAGCACCCGGCGATTGGCCACCAGGATCCGGTAGCTGTCGCCCTCCACCGGCGCCTCGAGCATCACGCGCCGCCCGAGCCCGCGCCAATGCTCGTAGGCCTGCTGCAGCTCGGCGTCGTTGCGGATGGCCGGCGCCGGGGCGTCGCCACGCTCGCGCACGAGCGGCCGCAGCACCACCGGGTAGCCGATGCGCGAGGCGACGCGCTGTGCGCGGCTCAGGGTCGCGCAGTTGCCGTGCTGCGGGTCGCGCCGCGCCAGCGGCAGGCCCAGGGCGTGCAGCAGCGCGAGGATCTGCTCGCGATCGCGCAACAGCGGCGCGACGGCGTTCGAGCGGTCGACGCAGAAAGTGCCGTCGACGATGTGCTGGTGGCAGCACTGCCCCAGCTTCAGCAGGCCGTTGGGGCGGATGCGGAACGCGCCCTGCCGGGACTCGAAGGGGAAGCGGTCCATCTTCAGGTACGGGATGCCGGCGCGCCGCGCGGCGTCGATGATCGCCTGCGTGTCGCGCGGCAAGGCCAGCGGCACGGCGAGTCGCGCGAAGGAAAGCAGGTTTTGCGCGAGCGGCGTCGCGTCCGCGGGTGCGGCGATATCCCGATCGAGTGCGTGCCAGCATTGGCAAAGCAGCACCAGCGCGAGCTCCGCCGCCCGCTGGCCCACCTCGTGCGCCTCGAATTCGAACAGCGCCACCACGCGCCGGCTATCGTCCTCGAGCCGCCACTCGGCGTAGGCAACACGATGGCGCGCGAAGCGCTGCAGCACGATCGCGGTGTTGACGAGGCAGTGCGCGAACAGCGCGCGCGCCTCGGCGCCGGGCGGCAGCGCCGGGAACGCCGCCGGCGCGTCGATGACGCCAGCGCGCGCGAGCTCGGCGCCCAGCTCGCGCGACAGTCGCTCCCCGAGCCCCGCGAGCGAATCGAGCTCCGCCGGTTCCAGCTCGAACTGCCGGAACGCCACGGTGGTCGCGGCGTAAACGTTGTGCCCGGTGTAGAAGCGGGTATCCAGCGTCTTCACGGGATCCCGGCCAGCTTGTGCGTCTGCAGGCTCAGCCGCCATTGCGGGTGGCGCAGGCAGTACTCGACGGTCGCGGCGAGGTTGCGCGCGTAATCGGGGCCGTCCATCGGCTGCAGGTAGAAATCGTGGAAGGCGAGCCCGGCGAAGTGCTCGGGCGGCGCCTCGGCCTGCGGGTACACCAGCTTCAGCTCGTCGCCTGCCAGGAGCACGAGGGGTGCGCCGGCCTTGGGCGAGACGCACAACCAGTCGATGCCCGGGGGCGCGGGCCGCGTGCCGTTGGTCTCGACCGCGATCTCCATGCCCAGGGCGTGCACCGCCTCGATCAGCGCCGCGTCGAGTTGCAACAGCGGCTCGCCGCCGGTGAACACGACCAGCGGGCGCGCACGCGGAACGCGTTCGCGCGGCCATTGGGCGGCGATGCGTTGCGCCAGCGCCGGCCGCGCCCTGCGGCCAGCGCGCGGCGACGGCCTGCGCGAGGGCTTCGGCGTCCGCGAAGCGCCCGCCACCCTCGCCGTCGGTGCCGAGGAAGTCGGTGTCGCAGAAGCGGCAGACGGCGCGCGCGCGGTCGGCCTCGCGCCCGCTCCACAGGTTGCAGCCGGCGAAGCGGCAGAACACCGCCGGGCGCCCGGCGTTGGCGCCCTCGCCCTGCAGCGTGTAGAAGATTTCCTTCACCGCGTAACTCATGGCGCCTGCCCCGGCAGCGCCGGCCCCTCCTCGCCCCAGTGCAGGATCGCGCCCGTGTGCGGCGTTGCGTAGAGATCGATGCGATCCAGCGCCGGCAGCGCTGGCGCGACGTGCTCGCGCATCCAGCCCAGCAGCGCCGGCAGGTCGCCGTCGGTGCCGGTGGATTCGTTCAGCGCGTGGTGGTCGAGCTCGCGGAACACCGGCGTGAAGGCCTCGCGCACCTCGCCGTAGTCGATGGTCCAGCCGCACATGGCGTCCAGCGGCGCGCTCAGGTGCAGGCGCGTGATATAGCTGTGGCCGTGCAGCCGCCGGCGCGCATCACCGGGTGCGGCGTTCACGAGCCGCACCGCGCTCTCGAAGCGCTGCTCCTTCCAGATGCGGAAATGGCGCCCGTCGTAGTGGCAGCCCGCGGTGACGGTCTCGTAGACCGTGACCCACGACAGCTCGGGCAGCACCTCGTGCAGCCGCTGCCAGATCCAGCAGGCGAGCATCTCGCTGGTGGGATTCTCGAGTCCCGCGATGTCGTTCAGGCAGGCAAGGTGCAGCCGCTCGTGCAGCGGCTGCCACAGCTCGCCGAGGCGGTCGAAATCGATGCCCATGTCGGCCGCGGCGAGGTCCTGGTTCACGTGCAGGATCACCTCGAAACCGTGACCGTGCATGCGCCCGCAGGGATGCCCGGGTGCCACGCACGGCAGCCGGTGCGCCGCCTCGAAGCGAAAGCGCCGCCACAGGTGCGCGTGGTTGGCGCGGTCGATGTCGACGCCCTGGTGGCGCGTGCTCTGCACGCTGACCGTCTCGATCGCGGGCTCGGCGAGCGCGTCGCGGATCCAGCGCGCGATGTTCTCGTCGGTGGGCACCGTGATGCGCTCGTTGAGATAGCCGTAATCGAGCGGCGCGAGCGCCTCGCGCAGGCGCTCGCCGAGCGCCGCGCCCTCGCGCGAACGCACCGCGGCGAGGAAGCTGTGCCCGTGCAGGCGCCGCGATCGATGCCCCTGCGGCAGCACCGGCACGCTGACGGCAGCCTCGAAGGGCGCGGCGGCCACGTGCAGCAGCGTGCCGTTCACGGCGCCCCCGCGAAACGCGCGAGCAGCGGGTCCGCCAGGCCCGCCTCGGCGAAGCCCCTCGCCCGCAGCAGGCAGGAATCGCAGCCGCCGCAGGGTCGCGCGTCGGGCCCCGGGTCGTAGCAGCTGCTGGTGAGCGCGAAATCCACCCCGAGATCCGTGCCGAGGCGGATGATCGCCGCCTTGCTGAGCTCGATCAGCGGGGTGCGGATGTGCAGCTCGGTGTGCCCCTCGACGCCGGCGCGCGTCGCCAGGTTCGCCATGCGCGCGAAGGCCTCGATGAACGCCGGCCGGCAATCGGGGTAGCCCGAGTAGTCGAGCGCGTTCACGCCGATGAAGATGTCCGCCGCGCCGAGCACCTCGGCCCAGGCTGTCGCGAAGGACAGGAAGATGGTGTTGCGCGCCGGCACGTAGGTGACCGGGATGTCCTCGTCCATGCGCCGCGGGTCGCGGCCCTTCGGCACATCGATGTCCGCGGTCAGCGCCGAGCGCCCGAACACGCGCAGGTCGATGTCGGCGATCACGTGCCGCGCCGCGCCGAGCACCTGCGCCAGCGTGCGCGCGCAAT
>JAKJFB010000310.1:3725-4107 GCA_022705125.1 Pseudomonadota bacterium | reverse complement strand
CTTCACCCCCGCGGAGTGGGCGCAACGCGCCGCCGGCGCACCCGATTCACCTGCCTGCATGGGTGGCGGCAAGCACGATCACTGAGCCTTCGCCACGCCGTCCTCTCCCGCTTCGGGCTGCTCCAGTGCCAGCGTCTCGCGGCGCTGGTCGTCGGCGTAGTAGCGCGCCAGAACTTCCTGCGAGCGAAGCCGGCGCTTGTGCCCGCGATCACGGTAACCGTTGTCCTGGTCCGCGCTGAGCACGCGCGCCTTCACGTTGTCGGCCCATTGCGTCTCGAGCAGGCGCTGCAGCCGGCGCTGCGCGAGCTTGTCGTAGACCGGCGCGGTGACTTCGACGCGGTGGTCGAGGTTGCGCGTCATCAGGTCGGCCGAGGAGATGAAG
>JAKJFB010000310.1:0-3705 GCA_022705125.1 Pseudomonadota bacterium | reverse complement strand
TTCACCGCCGTTGCCGAACACGTAGACGCGGCTGTGCTCGAGGAAGCGATCGACGATGCTGATGATCTCGATGTTGTCGCTCACGCCGGCGACACCGGCCAGCAGCGAGCACATGCCGCGCACGATCACGCGGATCCTCACGCCGGCCTGGCTGGCCTCGTAGAGCCGGTCGATCAGTTCTTCGTCGACCAGGTTGTTGCACTTGAGGAAGATCGTGGCCGGCTTGCCCGCGCGCGCGTTGAGCACCTCGGCGTGGATAAGGCGCAGGAAGGTGGAGCGGTTGGTCAGCGGCGAGACCGCGAGGTGGCGGAACTTGTGGCGGCGATAGGTGTGGCGGATGAAGTCGAAGACGTGGTGCACGTCCTCGGCGATCTCCTGGTTCGCGGTGAACAGCGCGAGATCGGTGTAGAAGCGCGCGGTCTTCTCGTTGAAGTTGCCGGTCCCGATGTGCACGTAGCGGCGCAGTTGCGTCCCCTCCTGGCGGCTGATCAGGATCAGCTTGGAATGCACTTTCAGGCCCGGTATCCCGAAGACCACGTGCACGCCGGCCTCGGTGAGGCGCTTGGCCCAGTCGATGTTGGCGGCCTCGTCGAAGCGCGCGCGCAACTCGATGATCGCGAACACCTCCTTGCCGTTGAGCGCCGCGCAGATCAGCGAATTGCCGATATGCGAGTTGCGCGCCACGCGGTAGAGCGTGACCTGGATCGCGCGTACCGCCGGGTCTATCGCCGCCGCGCTGATCAGCTGCTCGGTATAGCGGAACGAGTGGTAGGGGTAGTTCAGCAGTACGTCGCGCTCGGCGATCGCGGCGAAGATGTTCGCGTGCCGGTCGATGCGAGGCACCATCAGCGGGCCGATCGGCCGGTGCTCTAGCGAGCGCGCGCCGAGATTGGGGAATTCCATGAAATCCTTGGAATTGTGATAACGCGCGCCGGGCAGCACGTTGTCGTAGCTGCCGAGGCGAAAGCGTTTCACCATGATGTCGAGCATGTCGTTGGGCATGCGCCGGTCATAGACCAGGCGTACCGGGTCGCCGAGCTTGCGCTTCTTCAGGCTGCTCGAGAGCGCGTCGACCAGGCTCTGCGTGATCCCCTCGCCGAGCTCGAGCTCGGCATCGCGCGTGATCTTGAACGTGAATGCCTCGGCGCGCTCGATGTCGAAAACGCCCTGGAACACCTGAGGCAGGCAGGCGCGGATGATGTTGTCGAGCACCACGATCACCTGGCGGCTCGACTGCGCCGCCGGCGAGGGCACCACGATGAAGCGCGGCAGTCGGTCCGAGGGGATGTTCACGATGGCGTAGCGTATCGACTGGTTCCTCAGCTGGATGCGCACCGCGAAGTAGATGGAGCCGTCCTCGAGCTGCGGCGTGGCGGTGGCATCCGAGATGATGATGGGCGCGAGCTCGGGCATCACGCGGGCGAAGAAGTACTGGCGCGCGAACTCCCGCTGCTGCGCATCGAGCTGGCGCTCGTCGACGAGGTAGATGTTGTTCTCGCGCAGCTGCGACAGGCAGGTGCGGTAGACGCGGTCGAAGCGCATCTGCAGGTCGCCGACCGCGTCGCGGATGTCGTCGAGCAGTTTTTCCCAGCGCGCCTTCTCGCGGCCCTTCGCAAAGGCCGCCAGCCGGCGCACCTCCGCGTAGCGCACGCGGTAGAATTCATCGAGGTTGTTCGAGAAGATGCCCATGAAGCGCACGCGCTCGATCAGCGGCACTTCGGGATCCTCGGCTTCCTGCAGCACGCGCGCGTTGAACGAGAGCCAGCTCAGCTCCTTCGGGTAAAGCGGCAGGGTCTTGTGGCGGGTCGGCATGCAGGGATCCGTGACCGGTGGGTCGGTGATTGAAAATGCGCGGGCAGCGATTAAACTGCCGGCCCATCGCGGCGGGCACAGCGTGACTTCTTAATGCGCCCGGATGACATTTTTATTACAGCGCGCGCCGCGATGCCACGGAAATACCGCACATGAATGAATCTTCCGGTCCCGTCTGCGCCGTCCTCGACCTGGGCTCCAACAGCTTCCATCTGCTGATCGGGCGGCTGGCGGGCGGGCGCCTCGTGACGCTCGACCGGCGCAAGGACATGGTGCGCCTCGCCCAGGGGCTGGAGGGCGACGGCCAGCTGAGCGAGCCGGTCATGTCCCGCGCGCTCGACAGCCTGGCGGTGTTCTCGCAGCAGCTGCGCAATATCCCGCGCGCCAACGTGCGCGTGGTCGGGACCAACACGCTGCGCGCGGCTCACAACGCCGACGTGTTCCTGGAGCGCGCCGAGAAGATCATCGGGGTGCCGATCGACGTGATCAGCGGTCAGGAGGAGGGACGGCTGATCTTCCTCGGGGTGGCCAAGGGGCACGCGAGCAACGCGATCCGCCGCCTGGTCATCGACATCGGCGGCGGCTCGACCGAGTTCATCGTCGGCCGACGCAAGGCCAAGCGCGTCGAGAGCCTGTTCATCGGCTGCGTGTCGATGAGCGAGAGATTCTTTCCCGAGCGCCGCTTCACGCGCGAGGGCTACCAGCGCGCGCTGACGCTGGCGCGCGCGGAGATCCAGCATCTGGCCGACGGTTACGGCACCGCGCGCTGGGACGAGGCGGTGGGCACCTCGGGCACGATCCGCTACGTCGAGGCCGTGATCGACCGTCTGACGCCCTGCGATCACCTGATCACGCGCGAGGGTATCGAGCGCGTCGTCGATCACCTGAAACGCAGCAAGAAGCCCGACGCGCTGCAATCGCTGGGGCTCAGCCCGGAGCGCGTGCCGGTGTTCCCGGGCGGGCTGGCGATACTGCACGCGGCCTTCATCGAGCTCGGCATCGAGCGCATGCACGTCTCGGACTACGCGCTGAAGGAGGGCGTGCTCTACGAGCTGGCCGACCGGGGCGAGCACGAGGACACGCGCCGCCAGACCATGGATTACCTGACCAAGCAGTTCAACATCGACCGCCGCCAGGCCGCGCGCGTCGAGCGGCTCGCCAGGTCGCTGCTGCCGCAGGTCGCGCCGCAGCTGACCGTGGAGCGCGCCTTTGCGCAGCAGGTGCTGGTTGCGGCCGCGCGTTTGCACGAGCTCGGCCTCGCGGTCTCGCACAGCGGCTACCACAAGCACGGCGCCTACGTGCTGGAGCATGCCGACATGCCCGGGTTCTCGCGGCGCGAGCAGATGATGCTGAGCTTCCTGGTGCTCAACCACCGCCGCAAACTGCGTGCGCCCGAGGTGAGCAGCTACAGTTTCAGGCCCGACTGGGCGCTGGTGCTGGTGCTGCGGCTCGCGACGCTGTTCAACCGCATGCGTATCGACCAGCGCATGCCCTCGATACGCCTCGCGCCGATGCGCAAGGGCTGGAGCATCGAGCTCCCGTCGGGCTGGCTGCGCAAGCACCCGCTGGTGGAGGAGGATCTGCGCGCGGAGAACGAGTTCCTCGCGGCGATCGGCTCGGGGCTGCAAGTGAAGACGCGGCGTTGAAGGTCCTGCCGTGACCGAGCAGTGGTTCAGCCTGCACCTGCCGGGGCGACCGGATCCGGCGGACTTCGCGCTGCCGCCCTCGGTGGAGATCCTCGGGATGCGCCGGCGCCGGCGCAAGCTCGCCGTCGGCGGCCTGCGCGGCAACCGCTTCCGCCTGCTGGTGCGCGAGTTTGCCGGCGATGCCGCGCTGCTCGACGAGCGCCTGCGCGAGACGGCCGTGCGCGGGGCGCCGAACTACTTCGGCGCG
>JAKJFB010000030.1:11971-14886 GCA_022705125.1 Pseudomonadota bacterium | reverse complement strand
CAGGAGCGCCAGCATTTCACGTTCCCGCAGGCTACTGGCGCGCCAGGCGCAGGTGCGGCGGGATGCCTTTCTCCGTGCTGCGGCAGGGGTTGATGTCGATGCCGCCGCGGCGCAGATAGCGCGCATAGACCGTGAGCTCGCGCGGGCGGCAGCGGTCCATGATGTCGAGGAAGATGCGTTCCACGCACTGCTCGTGGAAACCCTGGTGCTCGCGGAACGAGATGATGTAGCGCAGCAGCGCCTCGTGGTCGATGCGCGTGCCGGTGTAGGTGACCTGGATGCTGCCGATGTCGGGCTGCCCGGTCACCGGGCACAGCGAGCGCAGCAGGTTGCTGTAGAGCGACTCGCTCGCCACGCGGCCATCGCGCGCCACGTCGAGCAGGCCGGGGTCGGGGCGGTACATCGAGGCGGAGATCTTCAGCGTGTCCAGGCACTCGCCGGGAAAGCTGGCCACACCGGCCTGCAGCGCCTGGCTCATCGACAGCAGGTCCGCCACCACGGGGGCGCCCGCGGTCACCGAGAGGTCCGATTCGAGCGTGCGCACCACGTCGTAGGCGCTCGCGAAGGCGGTCTGGCTGAACGACTGCAGGTAGAGCTTCAGCGACTTCGATTCGAACACCGCACGCGAGTTGCAGGGCACGCGCAGTTGCGCCACGCCGACCTCGGGCTTGCCGTCGCGATCGAGCCAGGTGAGTTCCCATGCGGTCCACAGGTCCGCGCCCTCGAAGGGCAGTTGCTGCGGATCCAGCAGCAGGCGCTCGCGCAGGCGCTGGCGCTCGATCGGGAACAGCAGCGAGGGGGTGTACTGCGACACCGCCTCGACCCTGCGTCCCAGCGGGGTATCGCCGAACTTGTCTGTTTCCATTGCCAATACCGCCAGCGACCGGTGATCACACCCGCCCAAGTGTAGACGAATTTCCCCTGCCGCCCGGGCCCCCGGACGCCGCGCTCACTGGCGCAGGCGCTTGCCGGAATTCAGCAGGTGCAGGCAGTAGAACCAGCCGGCGCCGATGAACAGGCAGATCATCCCCAGCGCCGTGCCAACGTGCACGTCCGACACGCCCAGCACGCCGTAGCGAAAGGCGTTCACCATGTGCAGGATCGGGTTCGCCTGCGACACCGCGCGCCAGAACGGCGGCAGCAGGTCGATCGAATAGAACACGCCGCCGAGATACGTGAGCGGCGTCAGTATGAAGGTCGGGACGATCGAGATGTCGTCGAAGCTGTTGGCGAACACGGCGTTGATCAGCCCGGCCATCGAGAACAGCACCGCCGTGAGGAACACCACCAGCACGGTGAGCAGCGGGTGCTCGACGTGCAGCTGCGTGAAGGCGAGCGAGAGCACGGTGACGATCAATCCCACGCAGAGCCCGCGCGCGACACCGCCGATGGTAAAGCCGAGCAGGATCACCCAGTTCGGGGTCGGCGATACCAGCAGCTCCTCGATGCTGTGCTGGAACTTGGCGCCGAAGAACGAGGACACCACGTTGGCGTAGGAGTTGGTGATGACGGCCATCATGATCAGCCCGGGCACCACGAACTGCATGTAGTCGAAGCCGCCCATCGGGCCGATGCGCGAGCCGATCAGGCTGCCGAAGATCACGTAGTAGAGCGCCACCGTGATCGCCGGCGGCACCAGGGTCTGCGGCCAGATGCGCACGAAGCGGCGCACCTCCTTGACCAGGATGGTCAGGAACGCCATGAACAGCTCGTGGCGGTTCATGCCGCTTCCCCCGCCTTGTTGCGGTGCAGCAACGCCACGAACAGCTCCTCGAGCCGGTTGGCCTTGTTGCGCATGCTGCTCACCGCGACGCCCTTCGCCGACAGTCGCTCGAACAAGCCGTTCAGCGCCTCGTGGCGGTCGACCGTGACCTCCAGGGTGTGGGCATCGACCACGCGCACGAGATAGCCCTCGACCGTGAAATTCGCGGGCACGTCGCCGAGCACGTCGAGCACGAAGGTTTCTCGGTCCAGCGTGCGCAGCAGCTGCTTCATGCTGGTGTTCTCGACGATCTCGCCGTGGTCGATGATCGCGATGTTGCGGCAGAGGCTCTCGGCCTCCTCGAGGTAGTGCGTGGTCAGGATGATCGTGGTGCCGGCGGCGTTGATCTCCTGCAGGAAACCCCACATCGAGCGGCGCAGTTCGATATCGACCCCCGCCGTGGGCTCGTCGAGGATCAGCAGCCGCGGCTCGTGCACCAGCGCGCGCGCGATCATCAGCCGCCGCTTCATGCCACCGGAGAGATTGCGCGCCGGCTCCCCGCGCTTGTCCCACAGATCCAGGCGATGGAGGTATTTCTGGGCGCGCTCGCGCGCCAGCGCCAGCGGCAGGCCGTAGTAGCCGGCCTGCGTGACCAGGATGTCGCCCACCTTCTCGAAGTGGTTGAAGTTGAATTCCTGCGGCACCACGCCGAGGTGGCGCTTGGCGAGCGGGAAGTTGGCGTCGATGTCGGTGCCGAAGACTTCCACGGTGCCGCCGGTCTTCTGCACCAGCGAGCAGATCACGCCGATCGTGGTCGACTTGCCCGCCCCGTTGGGTCCCAGCAGCGCGAAGAAATCACCCTGCGCCACGTCCAGATCGATGCCCTTCAGCGCGGCGAAGCCGTTGGCGTAGGTCTTGCGGAGCTGGCGGATGGTCAGGGCATTGCTCATCGCGGGGCGTGACTCCTCGGCGTGGCGCGGAATATCCGCAATTCAGGGAGTGGTCGCAGGGAGAGGAGAATCGCGGACCGGCAGCCAGTGCCGGTCCGCGCATGCGGGCATTGCTGCCCGGCGTTACTCGCGATCGCGAGCTTACTGCTTCATCGCGTCCTTGGCGGCCTGGGCTGCTGCGTCGGCAGCTTCCTTGGCTGCGTCGGCTGCCGCGTCCACGGCTTCGCCGGTGGCTTCCGCGGCATCGCTCGCCGCATCGGCGG
>JAKJFB010000030.1:0-11918 GCA_022705125.1 Pseudomonadota bacterium | reverse complement strand
CCCGCCGCTTCCTGCGCCGCGCTCTTGGCTTCCTGTGCTTCTTCCTTGCCGCAACCTGCCAGCGTGAGCGTCAGCACGGTGGCGACAACGGCTGCATTGATCTTCGCGTATTTCATGAGTATTCCTTGAGTGTTGTCTGGGGGCAGCAGTCTGCTTCCCGCGGTTGGACAAAAGCCTGGTGCACTTTCCCGCTGCTGCTTGAACAGCGTCTCAACTGTAGCCCGCTTTGCCGCGCCCGTAAACGGGAAGGAGCCGGGGGCCATGGCATCCGCGCGGCGACGAAGCCACAAAAGCAAACGGCGCCGTTGCCATCAAACAGCGATCAGACAGTGATCAGAAGCGACGACCGCCGCCACCGCCGCCTTCCTTGCGCGGCTCTGCCTGGTTCACCTTCATCGAGCGACCATTGAGGTCACGGCCGTTGAGGGCCTTGATCGCGGTATCGGCTTCGGAATTGTTTGCCATTTCGACAAAGCCGAAACCCTTGGACTGACCCGTGGCGCGGTCCATGATCACAGTGGCAGAGCTGACTTTGCCGTAGGCCTCGAACGCGTCACGCAGATCGGCGTCGGAGACGGAATAAGCCAGGTTGCCGGTATAGATATTCATAAAGATCCTGATAGAAAAATGTGCTGTGCGTAGAAGAGGACACTATCGAATATGCACGAGCACGAACTATCGGATAGCGATTCGGCGGGAAGAATGACCCGCTTCATCAGGGGAAGGCAGGAAGATCGACTGCATTCATGGGCGCATAGTGACACATCCGCGGCGATGTGTCTGCTGCATGAATACCCGAATGGGAGGTGAACGAAGCGCTCGCCCTGCGCGGCTCGTTCCAAATTGCTGCGCAATTTGTCGAACCCGAGGGGTTCTCATGAGCCCGTAGGGCTCACCAAATAAAAAGGCCGGCATAAAGCCGGCCTTTTTATTTGGCGTCCCCTAGGGGATTCGAACCCCTGTTACCGCCGTGAAAGGGCAGTGTCCTAGGCCTCTAGACGAAGGGGACAGAAACCAACATCGCTAGGACGGGGCGCATTCTATGAACGCATCGGGAGTGCGTCAAGCACGGCATCGCATCGCGGCACTAGTGCCGGTCGGGGCGCGCCGGGGCTTGTCATTTCCCGCGCCGTTCCTCGAGCTCCAGCGATGCCGAGTTGATGCAGTAACGCAGTCCCGTGGGGCGCGGGCCGTCGGGAAACACGTGTCCGAGGTGCGCGCCGCAGCCGCGGCACATGACCTCGGTGCGCACCATGCCATGGCTCGAATCGGTCTCGGTGCTCAGCGCCGCCTCGGCTACCGGGGCATAGAAGCTCGGCCAGCCGGAACCCGAGTCGTACTTGGTGGCGGAATCGAACAGCGCCTCGCCGCAACAGGCGCAGCGGTAGGTGCCCGGCGTCTTCGTGTCCCAGTACTTGCCGGTGAAGGCGCGCTCCGTGCCCTTGCCGCGGCAGATATTGAACTGCTCCGGCGTGAGTTGCTCGCGCCACTGCTCCTCGGTCTTCTCCGTGCTCATTGCCTCGATCCTCCTCCATCCGCTGTTGTGCACAAATGCGCGAATCGCCCCGCCGCAGCCCCGCTGCGCGGCCTGCGCCATAGGAAGCGCCGCGACCCATCGCCTATACTAGCGCCCCGATCCACGCTCCAGAACCCGACCGATGCGCGAATACCTGAAGTCCCACAAGCTGGCCAACGTCTGTTACGACATCCGCGGTCCGGTACATGCGCGCGCGGCGGCAATGGAGGACGAGGGCCATCGCATCATCAAGCTGAACATCGGCAACCCTGCCCCCTTCGGCTTCGAGGCTCCCGACGAGATCCTCATCGACGTCATCCACAACATCCCGAATTCGCAGGGCTACAGCGACTCCAGGGGACTCTATTCCGCGCGCAAGGCGGTGATGCAGTACGCCCAGCAGCTGCGCATCCCCAACGTCGAGGTCAACGACATCTACCTCGGCAACGGCGTCAGCGAGCTGATCGTGATGGTGACGCAGGCGCTCGCCAACACCGGCGACGAGATTCTCATCCCCGCCCCCGACTACCCGCTGTGGACCGCCGCCACTACGCTGGCCGGCGGCACGCCGGTTCACTACCGTTGCGACGAGCAATCCGACTGGTACCCGGACCTGGCCGATATCCGCGCCAAGATCACCGACCGCACGCGCGCCATCCTGGTGATCAACCCCAACAACCCCACCGGCGCGGTGTACCCGCGCGAGATCCTCGAGGGCATCGTGCAGATCGCCATCGAGCACGGCCTCGTGATCCTCGCCGACGAGATCTACGACAAGATCCTCTACGACGACGCGAAGCACGTGGCGCTCGCCAGCATCTCCCACGAACCGCTGTGCATCACCTTCAACGGACTGTCGAAGACCTATCGACTGGCCGGCTTTCGCTCGGGCTGGATGATCATCTCGGGCGCCAAGCACAAGGCGCGCGATTTCATCGAGGGGCTGGACATCCTGTCCACGATGCGCCTGTGCGCCAACGTGCCGGCACAGCACGCGATCCAGACCGCGCTCGGCGGCTACCAGAGCATCAATGACCTGGTGCTGCCCGGCGGGCGCCTGCGCGAGCAGCGCGACAAGGCCTGGGAGATGATCAACGCGATCCCGGGCGTGAGCTGCACCAAGCCCAAGGGGGCGATCTACATGTTCCCCCGCCTCGACCCGAAGGTGCACCGCATCCTCGACGACGAGAAGATGATCTTCGACCTGCTGACGCAGGAGAAGATGCTGCTGGTGCAGGGCACGGCCTTCAACTATCCCGACCCGGATCACTTTCGCATCGTGACGCTGCCGCTGGTGGCCGACCTCGAGGAAGCGATCGGACGTCTCGGGCGCTTCCTGCAGACCTACAGCCAGGTCTGATCGCCAGGCCCCGCGGGTCGCCATTCATGGCGACCTACGGGGTGTCGTATCCGACCCGGTAGAGAATCGCCTCGCGGTATCCCGTGACCACGCGCAGGTAGCGGTGCAATTCGCGGTCCAGATCGGCGTCGTTGGTATCGGCCAGCAGCGGGCGCCCCCCGAGCGCGGCGATCTTGTGGCGGGTCGCGACGATCGTGATGTTGGCGATGCCCACGGCGCGGATCACGCGCGCACTGATCTGCTGGTTGCCACGACCGAACACGTGCCCCTGCCCGCCGATCGCGGTGACCACGATGGCCGCCGGGCCGGCGTGCGCCGCGAGCAGCGCCAGCAGCTGTGCCTCGGCGGCATCGCGCGCAAGGCACTGCCCGTCGCGCACCACGTCCACACCGAGCAGCGTGCCCGCGATGCCCAGCGCCTGCTTGATCGCGAAAGTGGTGGTGCCGGGGCCGAGGATATACAGGCACCCGGGCTCGATGTACTGCGTCATCTCGGCCGCGATATCCGCGACCGCGCTCTCATCGGCGATCGCGCCACCCTGCTTCACGTGCTGCACGTAGCGGCTTTCCTCGGGCACCAGCAGCTCGCCGAAGTGGCGCGCACTGACACGCCCGGCGCGAAAGGCATCCTCGTCGAGATCGCGCACCTCGCCCGGCGCCACGCGCACCAGCGTGCCGGCGACGAGTTGCGCCACGATCTCGCCGGCCGCCTCGGGCGAGACCGCGTAGACCCCTGAGTGCATCTTCACGCCGGCGGGAATGCCGAGCGCGGGCACCGCGGTGCCGATGGCGCCGCAGATGTCGCGCGCGGTGCCGTCGCCTCCGGCGAACAGCAGCAGGTCCACCGGCAGCGCCGCGAGCGCTCGCGCGAGCGCGACGGTGTGCGCCGCACAGGTCTGCGCGGGAATCGCGCCGCCCGCCAGCGCGACGGCGAAGCCGGCCTCGCGCGCCGCATCCTCGCCCATGGCACCGGCGCCGGCGTGGATGCGGATGCGCCCGGCCAGCGGCGCGAGCATGCGCAGCGCGCGCACGGCGCGCGCATGGGCGCGCGGCTCGGCGCCGCGCTCGCGCGCCTCGGCCACGATCGCGGCACCGTCGCTGCCCTTCAGCCCCACGGCGCCACCGATGCCGGCCAGCGGATTCACGATCAGCCCGAGGCGAAACGCCTGCCCGCTCGAGATCTCGGCCTCGTTCACGGGGCGAAGCCCGCCGCGAGCAGTGCCGCGTGCACCGGCGTGCCGGGCGCCGCGGCCGTGCCGATGCGCCAGGCGGAGAATTCGCGCCGCAGCGGGTAATCGCGCCGCAGGCGATCGAAGGCGGCGGCGCGCGCGCCCTCGTCCTCGTCGAGCATCGCGGCGCGCAGGCGCGCGTCGTCGCCGCGCGGGTCGTAGCAGGCGAGCACCGCCTGCTGCCACGAGCCGCAGTCCTCGGCCCGCAACACGCCGGCCGGCGCCGGGCGCAGCTCGGGCGGATCGGCGGGCGAGGCCCCGGCGCCGAGGAAGGCGCGCAACGCCGCGTAGACCTGGCGCGCGCCGCGCAACTTGCCGTCGTGTGCATAGCCGGCGATGTGCGGCGTGCCGATCAGTACCCGCGCCAGCAGCGCGCGATCCAGCTGCGGTTCGTGCTCCCACACGTCCAGCGCGGCGCGCAACGCCGGTCGCCGGCGCATGGCCTCGAGCAGCGCCGCATTGTCCACCACGGGACCGCGGGCGGCGTTGATCAGCAGGGCATCGTCGCGCAGGCGCGCCAGTTCCCGCGCGCCGAGCAGGTGACGCGTGGCGTGCGCGCCCTCGCGCGTGAGCGGCACGTGCAGGCTCAGCACCTCGCAGGCCAGCGTCTCCTGCAGCGCGCAGGATTCCGGCGGCATGTCGCGCGTGAGCAGCGGGTCGTACACGCGACACGCCACGCCGAGCGCGCGCAGGCGCACGAGCAGGCGAGCGCCCACCTGCCCGCAACCCACGATGCCGACCGTGCGTCCGGCCAGCCCCCGCGGCGCCGGGTACGCCAGCGCGAGCACGCCCAGCACGTAATCGACGACGGAATCCGCGTTGCTGCCCGGGGCGTGCGCGAAGCGGATGCCGAGCGCGTCGAGCTCAGCGATGCGCACATGATCCGTGCCCGCGGTCGCGGTCGCGACGAAGCGCACGCGGCTGCCCGCCAGCAGCGCGCGATCGACTCGCGTGACCGAGCGCACCAGCAGCGCGTCGGCATCGCGCACGGCGGCGGCATCGATCGCGCGCCCGGCCATGAGGCGCACGCTGCCAAAGCGCGCGAAGGCCTCGCGCGCGCCGGGAATGTTCTCGTCGATCAGCAGGTTCACGTCGCGGCGTCCGCAACGGCCAGCAGGCGCGCGCGCAACCGCTCGCCCAGGCCGTGAAAGTCGGCAAAGTGCGCCAGCGCGGCGCGCTGCGCGGGCTGGCGCGCGCTGGCGGGGAGTTCCTGCGTCGCGAATGCGTCCTCGGCGAGCGCGGTCAGGCGCCGCGCCATCAGGATCTGTTCGCCATGCGCTTCCAGCAACCGCGCGATGCGTGCCGCGCCGCGCAGCGAGGAGGCGGCAATCGTATCGAGCGCGCCGAGCAGCGCGTGCACGTCGGGGTGGCGCTGCAGCAGCGCGACAGCCGTCTTCACCCCGATGCCCGGCACGCCGGGCACGTCGTCGACCGGATCGCCGCACAGCGCCAGCAGATCCGGCACCTGCTCGGGCGCGATGCCGTGGCGCGCGCGATAGGTCGCGCGATCGAGCGGTGCGGCCGCGGGGAAATCCCACAGGCGGTCGTCCGCCCCGCGCAGCACCTGCCCAAGGTCCTTGTCGCGGCTGATCACCACCGCGCAATCGCCCTGCCCGCGCGCCGCGCAGGCCGCGGAGGCGATCAGGTCGTCGGCCTCGAAGCGCGCGCTGGCAACGCTCGCGATGCCGAGCAATCCGGTGAGCTCGCGGCAGGCGCGCAACTGGAACTCGAGTGCCGCGTCGGGCAGCGCGCGGCTGCACTTGTAGCCGGGGTGGATCTGGTTGCGAAAACAGCTGCCGAGGCTCTCGTCGAAGGCCGCGAGCACGTGCCGCGGCGCGGCGCGGCGCAGGAAATCGCAGAGGAAACCCGCGTAGCCCTGCACCGCGTGCGTGGGCAGCCCGTTGGCGGCGCGCCACCCGGGCGCCAGCGCGAAGTAGGCGCGGAAGATGTAGATCGAGGCGTCGAGCAGGTAGTGCGGCTGCATCGTCAGCCGCCGCCCTCGAGCAGCCGCTGCAATGCGTAGTCCCCGGGGCGCAGCACGGCGCGGCCCCCGAAGCGCGCCGCGAGCGCCGCGTGCAGGCGTGCCGCGCGCGGCGGCAAGCCGTTGACGCAGTACGCCGCGGCCTCGCGCGCGATGGCCGCGGCAAAGGCGCGCGTATCGCCCGCGGCGCCGTCGAGGTTGTCGATGCTCGGGCGAAAACGCAGGCCGCAGGCCTCGTTCAGCAGCCACTCGAGTGCCTGCGGGCGCGCCTCGAGGCGCTCGAACTCGCGCTGCGCCGCGGCATTGCGGCCGTCGGGGCTGTACCAGTAACCATAGTCGGGCAGCAGGCGGCGTTGCGCGCCCGCGATGCACCAGTGCGCGATCTCGTGCAGCGCGCTCGGCGCGTAATCGAGGCGGAACACGATGCGGTGCTCGGGGCATTCGGCGTTGGCGGGCAGGTAGACCGGTTCGTCGCCGCCCTTCACCAGGCGCGTGTTCTCGCTGGCGAGGAACAACTCGTCGAACAGCGCGCACAGCGCGTCGCAATCGGGCGACGGGCGCGGCACGGGCTCAGCCGCCCTTGCGGATGCGGTAGCGGAATTCGCCATCCGGCTCCTCGTGCGCGAGCAGCGCGTGGCCGAGAAATTCGCAGAAGCGCGGAATGTCGCGCTGCGTCGAGGGATCGCTGGCGAGCACCACGACGACGTCGCCGGGCGCCATGTCGCGGATGCGGTTGTGCAGCAGCATCACCGGCTCGGGACAGTACAGGCCGCGCGTGTCGAGCGTGGATACGGTGGGAGCGCTCACGCCCCGGGTTCCGTGGCGAGGGCCGCGCGCAGCTGCGCGGCCTGTTCGCGGGTCAGCAGCTGGCAGCTCTCCAGCTGCGTGTCGAAGAAAACCAGCACCTCGCCGCGCTCGAGCTGGCGGCGGATCTGCGCGACCTTGGTGGCCAGCGGCACCTCGGACAGGCCGTACTCGGTGCCTTCGCGGGTCGCGAACTCCTCGATCACGCCCTGGAGCGCATCGGCGGAGAGTTCGCGCCACGGGATCTCCAGTGCCGTCATTGCGCCGGTTTGCGGAAACGCAGCGTCATGCGGTCGCTCTCGCCGATCGCGACGTACTTCTCGCGGTCCGTGTCGCCCAGCGCGAGCGAGGGCGGCAGCGTCCACACGCCCTTGGGGTGATCGCGGGTGTCGCGCGGGTTGGCGTTGATCTCGCTCTTGGCCTCGAGCACGAAGCCCGCTGCCTCGGCCGCCTTGATGACCATTTCCTCGGTCATGTAGCCGCTGTCCTTGACCTGCTCGGCCGTGGCGTTCGCCGCGGCACGGTGCTCGACCACGCCGAGCACGCCGCCCGGCTTCAGCGCCGCGAAGGCGGCCTGCATGACCTTGACGTCGTTGCCCTGCCCCATCCAGTTGTGCATGTTACGGAAGGTGAGTACCGCATCCGCGCTTGCCGCGGGCGCGACCGCGACGCTGTCGGGCGGCCCGAGTTCGGTGAGGACGACGCGGTCGTAGAGCGCCGGGTTCGCCGCCAGCATCGCCTTGAATGCCGCGAGGCCCTTCTGGTAGTACTCGACATTGCTCTGCGCCGGGAAATGCGCCGCGTAGAGCTTGCCCTTGTCGCGCAGGTACGGCGCCAGCACCTCGGTGTACCAGCCGCGGCCCGGCCACAGCTCGACCACGGTCATGTCGGGCGCGATGCCGAAGAAGCCGAGCGTCTCCACCGGGTGGCGATAAGCGTCGCGCGCGCGGTTGGCCTCGCTGCGGTGCTCGCCTGCGAGCGCGCTATCGAGCGCGCTGTCGGCCTGCGCCGCGCCACCGAGCGCGGCGAGCGAAAACACGGCTGCGGACATCCATCGGGAGCAGTGGGCACGAACAGTCATGGCGTGGTTCCTCGGTCGGTATTCTTGCGTGGGTCCGTTTCGCGACGCGCCGCCGGCGACAGGGGCCGGGCCACGCGAAGGGCTGGTATTATACGCAGCGATCACGACTACGGGGCAGCGCGCCATGCAGACCTACCTGCTGATCAGTTTCATCGCCGACGACCGGCCCGGCCTGGTGCAGAGCCTCTCCGAGGCGGTTGCCGCGCACGGTGGCAACTGGCTCGAGAGCCGCATGGCCAACCTGGCCGGCAAGTTCGCGGGTATCGTCAACGTCTCGGTGCCGCAGGCCCGGCGCCAGGATCTCGAGGGCGCGCTCGGTGCCCTGGAGGCACAGGGGTTGACGCTGCGCCTGGAGGCGGCGCGGGCCGCGGCGCCCGTGCCGGCGCACACGCCGTGGCGGCTCGATATCGTGGGCCAGGACCGGCCCGGCATCGTGCACGAGTTCTCCGCGGCGCTGGCGAGCCGGCGCATCAACGTGGTCGAACTGCGCAGCGACATCACCAGTGCGCCGATGAGCGCCGACCCGCTGTTCGTCGCGAGCGTGGGCATCCACGTGCCGGCGGACATCGATCTGGACGAGCTGCGCGAACGCCTCGAAGCGATCGCCGACGAGCTCACGATCGACTACGCGCTGGTCGCGGCCGACTGAGGACATTCCCCCGCCGTGGGTCCGCATTCATGCGGACATCACACCGTGGGTCCGGCTTCAGCCGGACAATGTCCGCATGAATGCGGACCTACCGGCGGCGCCAGAGCGCGCGCGCGCCGACCAGCAGCGCGACCGCGCAGGCGGCGGTGAGGATCATCGCGACGATCAGCAGCAGGCACTGCCACAGGAAGCCGAGGATCGCGGCGAGGCGGAAATCGAAGGCCATCGCCGCCGAGACCAGCAGCGCGAGCGTGGCGACGATGCCGAACACCAGCATGCGGTTCGACCTGAAAAGCGCGAACAGATTCATGCATCGATTCCCCGGTCGGTGGGCACGGCACGCAGGTGCAGGCGCACGCCATCGTGGTGTCCGGTGTAGACGTCGAAACGGTGCGTGATGCGCTCGCGCGCGAAATGCGCCAGCAGCTCGGGCGCCCACGGCGGCTGCGCCACGCCCTGCGCCGCCGCCTCCAGGCAACCGCCCGGTGCGCGAAATACCAGGAACAGGTGCTCGGAGCCCGCATCGGTGAGCGTCGCGTAGAGCACCAGGTCCTCCTCGCGCGGCGAGGCACCGGTGAGCGCGGGCTCGAGCGCGCGCAGCACGGCGGACTGGATCTTCTCGCCCCTGCCCGCCTGCGCCAGCAGCAGCGCCGGCGTGTGACCGTCCGGCTGGCACACGATGCAGCCGACGTGCACTTCGGGGTTGCGGTAGTACACGCGCGCGCAGGCGCTGCACGCGGGGCGCTCGCGATCATCGCCCGCCGGCACCCCGGTCGTCAGCGGCGCGCCGCACAGCGCACAGAAATTCATCGTCATCGCGCATCTTCCTGCATCATTGCCCGATTGCCCGCGCCGTCGCGGGCGCCTCCACCAGCGGGCCGCGCACCGCGGCGCGCACGATCCACCAGCCCGCCAGCGCCGCCAGCGCGGCTACCACGAAGCCGAGCCGCGCGCTCATATCCCACAGCAGCCCGCTGAGCAGCGCGCCCAGCGCGCCGCCGGCGCCGAAACTGACCGCCGCGTACACCGCCTGGCCCTGACCCTGCTGCGCGGCGCCGAAATATCGCCGCAGGAACTCGATCCCCGCGGCATGGAAGCTGCCGAAGCTGCCCGCATGCAGGCATTGCGCCACCAGCAGCAGCGCCAGGCTGTCGACACCGAAGCCAATCATCAGCCAGCGCACCGCGGCAAGCAACAGGCTCGCCAGCAGGATCGCGCGCAGGCCGAAGCGCGCCAGCAGCCGGTGCGCGCACGCGAACACGCCGATCTCGGCGATCACGCCGAGCGACCAGATCAACCCGGTCGCGGCGCGGGAGTAACCGTGCTGCTCGAGGTAGAGGCTGAAGAAGCCGTAGTACGGCGCATGCGAGAACTGCAGCAGGAACGAGGCCGCGAGGAAGGCCTGCACGGGGCGCGCGCCGAGCAGCTCGCGCAGCCCCCCGGCGGGCGGCTCGCGCCGCGCCACCGCGGGCTCGCGGATCAGCAGCGTGCCGGCGGCGATCAGCACCAGCAGCGCGAGCAGCAGCTGCGGCAGCCAGGTGACGCTGAGGCGGTCGAACATCTGGCCGGCGCCGACCACCGCGACGATGAAGCTCACCGAGCCCCACAGCCGCACCTGCCCGTAGCGGTGCACCTGCTCGCCGAGCGAGGCCAGCGTGATCACCTCGTACTGCGCGAGGATCGCGTTCCAGAACACCGAGTGCAGCGCCACCACGGCGACCAGCCACCACAGATCCGTGCGCACCAGCAGCCCGGCGAAAGTGATCAGCGCGGCGAGGGCGCCGGTGCGGATGATCAGCAGGCGTCGCCCGCTGCGGTCGGCAAGCCAGCCCCAGACGTTCGGCGCGACGATGCGGATGGCGGCCATGACCGCGAGCACCACGCCGATCGCCGCGGCATCCAGCCCCACGGCCTGCAGGTACAGGCTCCAGTAGGGCATCATCGCCCCGAGGAAGGCGTAGTACAGGAAATAGAACGAGGACAGGCGCCAGTACGGAATACCGGCGACGGGAGCGCCCATCATCCCGTCGGCGCTACCACGCTGCCCGGCACCACCGGCGTCTCGCAGCGCACGTCCGCGTTCTGCGCGCGATGGCGCAGCCAGTGGTCCATCAATACCAGCGCCAGCATCGCCTCGGCGATCGGGGTGGCACGGATGCCGACGCAGGGATCGTGGCGCCCGTGCGTCACCACCTCGATCGGCTGGCCGAAGCGGTCGATCGAGCGCCCCGGCAGGCGCATGCTGGAGGTGGGCTTCAGCGCGATCGAGACCACGATGTCCTGCCCGCTCGAGATGCCCCCGAGGATGCCGCCGGAGTGGTTCGAGAGGAAACCCGCGGGCGTGATCTCGTCGCGGTGCTCGGTGCCCTTCTGCGCCACGGCCGCGAAGCCGGCGCCGATCTCCACCCCCTTCACCGCGTTGATGCCCATCATCGCGTGCGCGATGTCGGCGTCGAGGCGGTCGAATACCGGCTCGCCGAGGCCCGGGGGCAGCCCGCTGGCGACCACGTTGATGCGCGCGCCGATCGAATCGCCGGCCTTGATCAACGCCTGCATGTACGCCTCGAGCTGCGGCACCAGCGCCGCATCGGGGCAGAAGAAGGGATTGGTCTCGACCGTGTCCCAGTCGAGCGCGCCGGCGCGCAGCGGGCCGAGCTGCGCGAGGTAGCCGCGCACCGTGACGCCGAGGCGCTCGCGCAGGTACTTCTTCGCGATCGCCCCGGCCGCCACCCGCACCGCGGTCTCGCGCGCCGAGGAACGCCCGCCGCCACGATGGTCGCGCAGGCCGTACTTCTGCAGGTAGGCGTAGTCGGCGTGGCCGGGGCGGAAGGTGTCGGCGATGTTGCCGTAGTCCTTGCTGCGCTGGTCCTGGTTGCGGATCAGCAGCGCGATGGGGGTGCCGGTGGTCAGGCCTTCGTAGACGCCCGACAGGATCTCGACGGCGTCGGCCTCCTGGCGCTGCGTGACGTGGCGGCTGGTGCCCGGGCGCCGGCGGTCCAGATCGGGCTGGATGTCGGCCTCGCTGAGTGCCAGCCCGGGCGGGCAGCCATCGATGACGCAGCCGATGGCCGGCCCATGGCTCTCGCCGAAATTGGTGACGGCAAACAGCCGTCCGAAGGTGCTACCACTCATCGCGGCATTCTAGAAATGCCCAGGGCGGGCTCTCGGGGAGCCGCCCTTGCCGGTGCGCGAACTCTTGGGAGGCACCGGGCCGGCGGCCCGGCCCTGGGAAGCACTCAGAGCTTGGGCTCTTCGGTCGGCTCGTTCTCGACCGGCCAGTCGCGGATGTAGGCCTTGAG
>JAKJFB010000309.1 GCA_022705125.1 Pseudomonadota bacterium | reverse complement strand
CAGCGCCAGCAGCGCGATCACCGCCGCCGGCGCGCCGTAGCGCACGTTGTAGAGCACCAGTGCGAGCAGCGCCGCGAACAGTCCTGCCAGCGCGAGGGCGCGCTTGAGAGGACCGAGGCGCAGGTGCGCGGCCAGTGCCAGCACCAGCGCCGCGGTGCCGAACAGTTGCAGGTGGATCGACATGCCGATCACTGCGCGCGCGCGGCACAGCGCGCCGAGCGGGTCGTTGAGGCAGGGGTCGGCCTCGGCCTCCATGAACCCGAAGCGGAAGGCGTACAGCAGCGCGAGCCACGCGGCACAGGCCGCGAGTGTCGCCACGAGGCCGCGTCGTCCGGGCGGCGTCGTCGTGAGTTGTTGCATCCTTGAGCTGCCTCGCGTCGCCATCGTCACCCGGCGAAGTATAAACTCCCGCCGCAGCCCACGGAGCGGATCCCATGGAACACACGAGTACGAACATGCGCCTGCGCGGCGTCAACCTCGGCGGCTGGCTGGTGCTGGAGAAGTGGATGAAGCCGAGCCTGTTCGCCGGGCTGGCGGCCACCGACGAAACCACGTGGTGCGCGGAGCTCGGCGCCGCCGCGCCGCGACTGCTGCGCGCGCACTGGGACAGCTTCATCACGCGCGAGGATTTTGCCTGGCTCGCCGCGCGCGGCATCAACGCCGTGCGCATCCCGCTCGGGCACTGGATCTTCGGGCCGCCTTATCCCTATCACGCTGCCTACGGCGCGAACCCGCATCCCTTCGTCGAGGGCGGCATCGAGGTGCTCGACCGCGCCATGGACTGGGCCGAGGAGCTCGGGCTGCGCGTGGTGCTCGACCTGCACGCGGCCCCTGGCTGCCAGAACGGCTTCGACAACGGCGGCATCAAGGACGTCTGCGAGTGGCACACGCGCGAGGAGTACCTGGCGCACTCGGTCGAGGTGCTGGGGCGGCTCGCCGCGCGCTATCGCGGCCGCCGCGGCCTGCACGCCATCGAGGTACTGAACGAGCCGCACTCCGACGTGCCCACGGAGCTGCTGAAGGACTACTACCGGCGCGCCAACCGCGCGATACGCGCGCACTGCGCGCCGCAGGACGTCGCCGTGGTGTTCCACGACGGCTTTCGCCCGCACCGCGAGTTCCTCGGGCTGTTCCAGGAACCGGGCTTCGCCAACGTGCTGTTCGACGTGCACCGCTACCAGTGCTTCGAGCGCACCGACATCGACCTCGACATCCACGGCCACCTGCACAAGGCCGGCATGCTGTGGAAGGACGAGGCGATGGAGATCCAGCGCGAGCTCGGCGTGCCCGCGATTGCCGGGGAATGGAGCCTCGGGCTCGACCTGAAGGTGGTATCGCTGTGGGCGCCGGGGCCCTACAACCACGCGCTCGAGCACATGGACGCCTTCCGGCAGCACACCGCCCTGCGTGGCTACGCGGCGGCGCAACTGCTCGCCTTCGAGCACTACCGCGGCTGGTTCTTCTGGAGCTATCGCACCGAGACCACGCCGGCGTGGAGCTTTCGCGACGCGGTGGAGCGCGGCTGGCTGCCGGCGGGCTTTCAGTGAGGCGATGAGCCGTTCTCGCGCTTGCCCTCGAACAGAAAGCGCTCCTCGGTGAGGCGGTTCAGCACGATCTTGCGGTGATGCAGCGCTTCCAGGCCGCTATGGAAGCTGATCGTCAACATGGCGCTGCTGGGCAGCTCGTGCTGCAGCATTTCCAGGATGATGCGCTCGCCGCGCGGGTCGAAGGCATCGGTCGCTTCCTCGAGCAGGATCCACGCCGGGCGCAGCAGCAGCACGCGCGCGAAGCCCAGACGCTGCTGCGCGCGCAGCGGCAGTGACTGCTCCCAGTTGTCGCGCTCGTCCAGCCGCGGCGCCAGCCATCCGCTGCCGGAGCACTCGAGCGCGCGCAGCACCGCCTCGTTGGCGAAGGCATCCGGGCGCTGCGGGTAGCACAGCGCCTGGCGCAGTGTCCCCTCGGGCAGGAACGGGCGCTGCGGCATGAACTGGATGCAGTCCTTGTCGGGCAACTGCACGTGGCCGCGGCCCCATGGCCACAGGCCCCCGATCACCTTGAACAGGCTGCTGGTCACCGCCGGGTCGCCCGCCACCAGCACGCGCTCACCGCGGCGGATCTCGAGGTCGAGATGCTCGAGCAGGATGCGGCCCTCGGGATCGGCGATGCAGAGGTCCTTGATCCTGATGCGTGCATGTGCATCGTGTGCGAGCGCGATGCGGTTGCCGTCCGGCGCGCGCGCCTCGGCGTCGAGGCGCTGCATGTCCTCGTACAGCGACAGCACGCGGTCGGCCGAGGCGCGCGTGCGCGCCATGTCGCCGAGGTTGTCCACCGGCCACGACAGCGCCGAGGTCAGCCGCTGGAAAGCCTGCGCGGCCTGCATCAGTACGCCGAGCGTCATCGCGCCGGCGATGTACTGCGGAGCGGCGACCAGGATCGGGAACACGGGCAGCAGCGCGCCGTAGCCGGTCGAGAAGGCCACGATGCCCATGTAGGCGCGCGACTGGCGGTACCACTGCAGCGCGATGCGCACGAAGCGCCGCGTGGCGCTCGAGCGCTCCATCGGTTCGCCGTGCATCAGCGCGATGGCCTCCGAGTGCTCGCGCGCGCGCGCCAGGCCGAAGCGGAAGTCCGCTTCCGCGGTCTGCAGCGCGTTGGTCGAGCGCACCAGCGGGCGGCCGAAACTCCAGCCGAGCACGGTGCCGATGCCGGCGTACAGGAACGCGAGCCATACCAGGTAGCCCGAGACGTGGATCCCGGTGCCGGGCAGGTGCACCGAGCCCGAGACCTGCCACAGGATGTCGATGAACATGCCGAGCACCAGCAGCGAGTACACCAGCGTGTGCGCCAGCGAGATCGTGGTCTCGGTGACGATGCGGATGTCCTCCGCGATGCGCCCGTCCGGGTTGTCGTGCTCGCCCGCCGTGAACAGCAGCCGGTAATGGCGCCCTCTCGCCATCCAGTGTCCGATCACGCGATCGGTCAGCCAGCGCCGCCAGTCGAGCTGCAGCCAGCGCTTGACCATCAGGTGCGCGGCCGTCACCGCGAGCGTGAGCGCGAAGATCAGCGCGAACATGCCCACCTGCACCAGCACGCCCGCCACCGAGCGCTCCTCCAGCGCATCGAACAGCTCGCGGTGCCAGTAGTTGGTCCAGACCGTCAGCGCGACCTGCGCGATCGTGAGCGCCAGCAGCAACGCCGTGGCACCGCGCACCTGCCACTTTCGCTCCGAATGCCAGTACGGTCCGGCGAGCCGCAGCGCACGCCGCGCAAAGCCCTTGCGCATGACGGGAACGGGGTGCTCGGTCTCGAGGGAAGGATTGGCGGCTGGCATCTGGCGGTATCGTTTTGACGCAGTTTAGGCGGGGCGGGGCGCGCGGGCAAATACCGGTCGCTCTGGCTGCAAGCGGGCTGCTCCGCTACTATCGGTCACAAATCACGGCGACACACCAAATGGAGACATTCCCGGTGCCGCATGAGCAATGAAGCATTTGCGCGCGTCAGGATCGACGCGTTGCTGGCCCGCGCTTTCGACACTGCGGCGTCGCTGTGATCGCGGGCGGCATTTCCGCGGAAACGTCTGCAGCGCGCTACGCGGCGACCTGCTCGTAGGAGAAGTGCGGGGCGTCCGGATGCTGCGAGGCATCTCGCAACTCGATCGGCAATGTGCCGGTGTCAGCGAAATAACGAACCTTCACGGCCTGAATCTCCTGTCGAAGAACGCATTGTATAGTCTTTCATGGCGCATGGTCCCAGCCGTTCAATGTCATCAAGCCACCTACCGCCATATCCAGATCCATCCGGCTGCCGTCCCACAGCGAGCGTGACGTTTCCGCGGAAACGTCCACACCCGATTCCGCGACGATGGCCGCGATATCGCGCACACGCAGCGGCGGCTTCGGCACCTCGGGCAGCAGCTCGCCGTCGGGGCGGAAGAACAGCAGCTTGCCGTCGTCGCGTCGCTCCAGGGTGAAACCGCCTTCGTGCAGCAGGCCGTGGTGATGGCGGCACAGCAGCACCAGGTTGTCCATCCGCGTCTCGCCGCCGTCGGCCCAGTGGCGGATGTGGTGCGCATCGACGAAGCGGTGATTGAGGCAGCCCGGAAAGCGGCAGCCCTG
>JAKJFB010000308.1 GCA_022705125.1 Pseudomonadota bacterium | reverse complement strand
GTGGTTCCTGATGCTGCGCTGGCTGCCGCTCTAGAGCGGTTGCCGGGCGGTCGCTACTCGGGGCGGCGGATGAAGACCATCTGCGCCGGAAAGTCGACCAGCATGGCGCCGCTGGCGAGGAAGTCGAGGCCGAGGATCATGGCAGGCTGCTGCGCGACACCGAAGGCGTCGAACACCGCGAGGTCCGCGACGCTGCCGTGGAAATCCGCGTAGGTGCGGCCCGCGATCTCGATGCTGCCCAGTCGCCCCTTGCGCAGTTCCTGCCGCAGGCCTGCCGCGCCGTGCAGGGGAGCATCGAGAGCGAGCGAGGCCAGGTCGACGCTGGCGGTGCGGGCGAAGCCGGTGTTGATCACGGTGCGGCGGGCGCCGGAGTCGAGCACCGCGATGCCCGGTGCGCCATTGATCGCGACGTCAAACGCCAGCAGGCCGCCGTCGATCTGCCGGGCCTTCACCGCGACGTAGTCCGGGCCGAGGCAGTCCGCCGGCGCCACGCCCGGCGGGTAGAAGGCCAGGCTCGCGGCCGCGGGATCGAACAGCACCGCGTGCTGCCGCATCGAATCGAGGCCCACGATGCCGTCGAGGAGCGCTCCGTCCTGGCGTGGTGGCAGCACCGCGCAGGACAGCGGGCCGGCGCTCACGCCTGCGGTGACGAGGCTGTCGACCCGCGCGAGCTCGATCGCGGCCGCGCCGGTCTGTCCGACCAGGGTGTCTTCACCGGTTCTTTCCAGGCCCTGCCGCTCGGCGAAGTGCGGGTACACCGCGCAACTCTCGGCGCCCGTGTCGACCACGAAGCTGTGGGGGCCGCTGCCGTTCACCAGCACCGGGGTCACGTAATGCCCGGTTGCCGCCACGCTGAGCGCCGCGGCCGGGGCGAGCGGCGTGGCGCCGGTGGCATGGGCCGTCGTGCCCAGCGCGCAGGCGAGGGCGGCGATTCCGCGCATGATGGTGCTGCTCCGGTATGTCCGCATCGTGATGCTCCCGTGTTCAGATCTCGTCGAGACTCAGCAGGGTGAGCCGCCCGCCCGGCAGGAAGATGCCGGTGTCGATGAACAGCGCGTTGCCGCTGCGCAGCGGCGCCGGGACCACGGTGTGGCCGTGGATCGTCCAGTCGACACCGGCCACCGGGGGCACATGGTCGCGGCGAATGCGCTCGCGTCCCCACAGCATCTCCTGCTGCAGTTTCTCATCGCGCGCGATCGATGCGATCTCGCCCCAGTCCGCCACCGGGCATTGCGCGTGGCAGATGCCGAAGCGCCTGCCGCTGCGATGCTCCACCGTGATCGCCCACGGCATCCGTGCGCACAGCGCGCCCGCGCGGCGGCCCGCCGCGTTCGGCTCCCAGCCGTCCAGCGCCCAGTCGCCGCCGTTCTGGCGCCAGACGTCGAGCAGCAATATCTCGCCGGCGAGTACGCGCAGCAGCATGTCTTCGTGGTTGCCGCGTACCGCGTAAAACCACGGTTCGCCGAGCAGCGCTGCGCAGCCGGGCGAGTCGGGACCGCGATCGATCAGGTCGCCTGTGCTGAACAGGCGATCGCATCCGGGGTCGAAGCCCGCGCGCGCGAGCGCATCCTGCAGCGCGCCCAGGTATCCGTGCAGGTCGCCGACCACGAAATCGCGACCGCGCCGGTTCGGCGGCACCACGCGATGGAACGCGCTCACGCGCCCACCGCCTGCGCCGCGCTTGCGCCGGGTGCGGGCGCGGCCGCGCGCAGGTGCCGCCGGCTGGTGCGCGCCAGGCGCCAGGCGATCGCCAGCGCCGCCACGCCGATCGAGGCCAGCATGCCGATCCAGAAACCCGCGACGCCGAGCCCGGCGCTCCACGGCGAGCCCATCGCGAGCGTCCAGCACAGCGGCAGCCCGAACAGCCAGTAGGCGGCGATATTGATGGCCGAGGCGACGCGCGTGTCCTTGTAGCCGCGCAGCGCCATGCCGGCGCCTATCTGCACCGAGTCGAACACGCGGTAGGCGGCGGCGAACAGCAACAGCATCGTGCCGAGCTCGGCGACCGCGGCGTCGCGGGTGAACAGCGACGTGATCGGGTGGCGCAGCGCGATGATCGCGCCGGCCTGCAGCAGCGCGATGCCCACGAGCAGCAGCATGCCGATGGTGCAGACGTCGCGCGCGCCGCGCGGATTGCCGCCGCCGAGCTCGTGCGCCACGCGCACCGACATCGCCTGGCCCACGCCGAGCGGGATCGTCAGCATCAGGGTATCGACGGTGATGGCCACCGCGTGCCCGGCGATCGCGACCGCGCCGAGCGAGGCCATCAGCATCGGCAGCACCGCGAAGAAGCCGCCGACGGCGAGCAGCGACAGGCCGATCGGCAGCCCGAGCGCGAGCATGGCGCGCAGCTCGCGCACGATTGGAGCGCCGAAGCCTTGCCACAAGCGGTAACCGCGCAGCGCCGGCGCAAACAGCGCGTACAGGGTCCACGCGAAGACGAGCAGCGCGAAGGAGATCATCGTTGCCCAACCGCAGCCGGCGCCGCCGAGGCGCGGCAGGCCGAAGGCGCCCAGCACCAGTGCGTAGTCGAGCGGGATGTTGATCACGAAGGCGCCCAGGCTGAGCCACATGACGGGCCGCGTCAGGCCGAGGCCTTCGTTGGTGGTGCGAAAGCAGATCGCGACGGGCAGCAGCAGCGCCGTGCCTATGGTCGGCAACAGATAGCCTGCCGCTACCCTGGTGACTTGCGGCTCCGCGTCGAGCAGGCGTACCGCGTGCATGGCGCCGAAGATCGCGAGGGCCGACAGCACGCCGAGCGGCAACGCCAGCCACATGGCCTGCTGGAACTGGCGGCGGATGGCCGCGACGTTGCCGGCACCGTACGCATGACCGATCAACGCGCTGTTGGCGAGCATCGTGCCGAAGACCAGCAGCATCGACAGGTCCCAGGCGTAGAAGCCGATGGTGACGCCGGCGAGGTCATTGGTGCCGGCATGCCCGGCGACCACCACGTCGGTGACCCCCATGCCGATGATCGCGAACTGTCCCGCCACCAGTGGCAGCGCGAGCTGCAGCATGCGGCGCGATTCGGCGCGAAATCGCTGCAGACGGGGCGGATTGCGGGAGTTGCTGCCTGTCATCGGGACCTGCGTGTCAGGCGTGTTGTCCGTGCAACGGATCCTGGCGATAGAAGCGCGCGAGCAGCGCGTAGGCCTCGGGCAGCACCTCCTGCAGGTGCTCCGGGATCGTGAAGAAGTGTTCGCTGAGCACCGCGAAGAACTCCGCGGGAGATTCCAGCGCGTAGTCGTCCACCTCGGTCTCGCCGTAGGCGTCCCAGTCCGCTCCGGTGCGCTCCCACGCGGCGGTCATCACGCGCCTCCACTCGGCGCCACTGACGCCCGATCCCGACAGGTCGGGCACACCGTTCATGTCGCCGTCCCCGAGATCGAGCTTGTGCGCGCACTCGTGGATCACGACGTGGTAGCCGTCGGCCTCGCGCGAGGCCTCCACGTCCGCCCACGACAGCAGCATCGGCCCGGCATCCCAGCTCTCGCCCGCGACGCGCTCGTGACCCGTGTGCACCACGCCGGCTTCGTCGATTTCCTCGCGCGGCGCGAGGAACTCGTCCGGATACACGATCACGCCGCGAAAGCTGCGGTAGGCGCCGAGCCCGAGGTGCAGCACCGGCAGCGCGGCGGCGATGGCGATCTCGATGCGTTGCTGCGGCTGCAGGCTGAAACCGGCCGCGGGCGCGACGATCTTGTCGGCGAGGAACAGTGTCGCGGTCTCGCGCAGGCGCTGGCGCCCGGCAGCGTCCAGCCGCGCTAGCAGCGGCAGCCGCGCGCAGACGGCCTCCCAGTCGCGATCGGCAAAGGCATGACGGGCAAGTTTTCGACGGCGCCAGAACTCGAACACGCGGACTCCGGTGGGAACCGGGTCAGCGTACCACGGTAACGGCGCAATCGGCGTGGCGGATGACCTTCTCGCTGACGCTGCCGAGCAGCAGTTCGCGCACCGGCGACAGCCCGCGGCTGCCCATCACGATCAGGCTGGCCCGCTCGCGGCGCGCGAGCGCGACGATTTCCTCGGCCGGGTCGCCGATGCTGACCAGCGTGCGCGCGGCAGTCGCGGGGCCGATCGCCGCGCGTGCCTTGTCGAAGCTCGGACCCGCGATGCG
>JAKJFB010000307.1 GCA_022705125.1 Pseudomonadota bacterium | reverse complement strand
ACTCGGCACGCGCGCGCTGCACGGCGAGGCGCGACGCTTCGTACTGCGCGGCCATGTCACGCGCGGCGTTGCGGGCTTGCTCGAAGGCCCGCCCGGTGCTGGCGACGTTGGCGTTGGCCTCCTCGACGGCTTTCGCGAGTTCCCGCGCGGCGCTGCGGCCTTCGCTGAACGCGGCGCTGGCCGACTTCACCGCGGACTGCGCTTCGGCATATCGCTGCGCGGCCGCCTTCACTGCGGCTTCGGCGGCGAAATAGCTTTCCGTCAGCGCGGCATTGGCACCGCCGGCGGCGCGGATATCCGTTGCGATGGCCCGCACCTGCGCGCGGGCAGCATCGAGCGCAGCACTTTCCGCCGCGGCGGCGGCGCGCGCCTGCTGCAACTGCTGGCTGAGCGTGGCGACCTGTGCCGCCGCCGCAGCCTGTGCCGCACCGGCCTGTTGCGCGGCCTGCTGCGCCTGACGGTAGGCGAGCGCCAGCGGCTTGACCGCTGCAGCCGCCTGACGCGAGGCATCGGCTGATCCCTGCGCATCACGCACCAGTTCCGTGAGCGCCTCACCGGCACGGCCGCGGGTGCCGAGCTGATCGAGTTCAGCGGCGAGGCGCGAGACTTCGCCCTTGACCTCATCGGTGCTGACGCCGAGTTCGTCGAGTTCGCCAACCAGCTTGCCGATCTCGCCGAGATTCTCGACTGCGGCGCGGATGCGGTACTCAATGGTGTTGGTGCTCATGCGCCCTCAACAGAAAAGCCCCGCCGGAGCGGGGCTTGTGGGAACGGGTGCGTGGTGGTTACTGGCTGGCGGTGCCCGATGGAATGGCGTCCTCGATATCGCGCTTGACCTCAAGCGGGGTATCGATCGCAGCCAGCACGACGACGCTGACCCCGCGGCCGGTGATGCGCACGTCGCCGTAGTCGAGCAGACGGCCGATGACGCCTTGCCGGATTTCGACGGTTTCGATGGCGTCGAGGCGCATTTCCTCGGTATGGCGCGTGATGATCCCGCGCTTGAGCACGACGCGGCGCGAGGTCAGCGCCTGTTCCAGGAACCGCAGCGACAGCCATACATAGCCGGCGCGCAGCAGAAACAGCAGCGCGATCAGCTTCAGCGCCGGAACTTCCAGCGCCTTGCCCATGAACATCATGGCAACCCCGACGAGCGCGGTCATGGCGGCCAGGACGTAGTTCATCCAATGCACGCGGAAGGTGTTCAGCGGGCGCTCGCCGGTGGACAGGGTGGACAGAACGTAGGACACATGAGACTCCTTTCTGCAAAAGAGCCCCGAGCATAGGGACATCATGTCCTCAACGCGCGCTCGAACTCCTTCTCGAAAACCTCACGGTCGACGCGGCGCGCGATGTCCGCGAAGTCGAGCCGCGGCCGGTAGCTGGCGCGGCGCACGAACAGGATGACCGGTGTCACGTCCGAGCCGTGGATTCCCTTGCGTGACCAGATGCCGGCGGGCAAGTGTTGCAGGCGGCCGTACCACATGCCGCGTCCGCGGCTGATGAAGTATTCGACGCCACCGATTTTCAGATAGCCGTCAGCCGTGCGCTGGCGGTCGGCGAGTTTTGCGCGGCGGCGCTCGCTCATGTTGGCCGTGTAGCCGGCGGTGTTGAAGGCCGAGAAGTAAGACAGCATCTGGACGATGAAGCCGCGCGGGATATTCCCGTATGCGTCGCGCGGGGCGCCAGCGGCCGGCACCATCTGCTGATCGGCCTGCAGCAGGCCGGTGGCCTGAAAGACGCGCTCCGAGCGTTTCCAGCCGCGGGCGCCGCCTTCGACCTCGGGCAGCAGGTACTTGGTCGGCGGCACGCCCTTGCCGCCCGCATCCTCCTTGACCCACACGCGGGCTTCTGGCGTTTGCTGCTCGAAGCGTGCCGGGTCAACGAACAGTGAGTCCAGCGTCCACGGCGTGGGGCGGTCGAATGCCTTGGGCATTTCGGCGCGGATCGCGGCCTTCACCGCTTGCGCCGTGCGTGTGGCAGCAATGACTCCCGCGCGGCGGATGCTTTTCTCGGTTTCGCCTCGCAACGCGGCTGCGACGACAGCCGCGTTGGTGGTGACGTCGATGCGGATCACTGCGCCGGCTCAGCGATACCCTGGACGCGCAGCACCGCGACCAGATCGAGCGGCACGGCGAAGCGATCGCCGCGCACGTAGTACCGGCCGTCGTGCTCGTGGCGATCGGCGATCAGCACCACCTCGACGGCTTCGACGGCCGGCGCGGCCCCGGTGGATTCAGCGGTCACGGTCTGTTCGGTCATGATCTGGCCTCAGGTGAATTCGCGGTAACGGTAAGGCTCGCTCGCCCCGGACAGCAGAATGATCGTGCCCTTGAGCGACGTGCTCAGATAATCCTCGGCGATCATGTTGCGGTCGCCTTCGGCGGAAAGTTCGACTTTGTCGATTTCCAGCCGGCAACGCTTGCCGGTGTCCTTATTCACGCCGTCGAGCAGCAGGGCGGCCGTGACCGAGGAAACGATGCCGCCGGAAATGACGCTGCCGGATGTGGCCTCCCGGCTGGCCGTACCGGCGACCGTGGCGCCATCGGCGATCGAACCGCCCGGCAGCGCCTTGAACAGGCCCGCATCGTAATTGATCGAGAAATCGACGCCCTCGGTCTTGCCGCTGACGGTGACGCTGGCCGCCGTGATCGGATAGAACGGCAGTTTGACCCAGTACCCGAGCTTCGCGGTGATGCTGAAAGCCTGCGCCGCTGCCGAAGTCTGCGTGAAGGTGCTGGCGCTGCCGCGCAAGGCCAGCGCCAGCAGACTCGCACTGGCTTCGTCGAACTTCAGCGACAGCTCTTCGGCCTTCGGCAGCGACACGGAGCCGAGCGTGGTCCCGTAATTCGACTTGCCGTGCGAGGGACGCGTCTTCACGTCCGCGGCCGGCTGATTCAGCACCAGCTCGCTGGCGTTGATCGGGTCCGAATACGGACCGACGACACCGGAGGTATAGAGCGCCAGCATGACATCGCCGGCGAGGAACAGGCCCTGTGCCATTCGGAAATCCTCGATGCAGCCCGGCGGTCCGGGCATAAAAAAGCCCCGCGGTGCGGGGCTGGTACGGGTGGAACGCGGCGGATCAGTCCGTGCGCTCCAGGTATTTCAGCTTGAGCGGAATTGACATCACCGCGGCGCTGGACCCGGGCTCCGGCGTCGGCATCTGCGCCTCGCCGTCGCGCTGGACGCTGAGGCGATCGGTCGACTTCACGCCCGGCTGCGCGATGGCGCGGCGGATGTCGGCGAGCAGGTCATCCTGCAGATCCTCCCAGCCCTCGGCCACGTCGACGAGCGCCTGCACTTCGAGCCGGCGCTCGCACCAGTAGCTGGAGCCGGCGGATGCGCCCTCGGTGTCGCCGAGGGTGCGCACGACGACGAGCGGGCGCGGTGTGTCGGGGGTGAGCATGCGCACGGCGCGGCCGTCGAACACCCGGCCGGCCAGATCGCAGCGATACCCGGCCACCTGGCTGATGCCCCCGAGCAACGCGAGCAACTGCGCGCGGGCAGTACTGGCAGCGGTGCTCATGACGGGCGCACCCACAGGCTGACGAACTGATCGCCGGAGCCGTCGGGGTCGTGCTCGGCGACGATCCAGACCAAGCCTTCCGCCTCGACGGTGTCGCCCGGCCGCGGCTCGGGCAGACCGGCGCGCGGCAGCTTGACGCGCGTGCGGTACTCGGGCATCGGCGCGCCGAAGGGCAGATCAGCGATGCCGTGCACGACACTGGCCGCGGTGAGGATGGGATCGTCGGCCGGTGTGGTGTAGATGGCGGGGGAATAGAAGGCGTCGAGTACGGCGGCGGCGAGGTCGGCGCGGATGGTGGGCCAGGTCATGTGGATTCCTCGATGCACGCAGGCCACCCGGCACACCCGTGCACTTCGCGCGCCGGCGGCGACCAGTGCAGGGCGCTGGGCGCGGGCTCAGCCATCTACCGGCGGCTCTTCCGGCACCGGGTCCGGCTCGGGCGGCGCCACGAAGGTGTCGGTCTGCGGGTCGTAGGTGAAGCCGGGTCCGACCACCTCGCCGGCTCGCACCAGTCGGGTGACGTGATACGGCGGCGGCGTGTACGGTGTGACGCCGTCCCAGACGATGACGTTGGCGACGGTGTTGTCGCGCGTGTCGATGAGTGCGTAC
>JAKJFB010000306.1 GCA_022705125.1 Pseudomonadota bacterium | reverse complement strand
GGAGGTCGCTATGGCTGAATGCTTCCTGCAGTTCTCGTTGCTCGCCCGCGACGGCGCCGCGCGCCGTGGGCGGTTGCAGTTTCCGCGCGGCGAGGTCGAAACGCCCGCGTTCATGCCGGTGGGCACCTACGGCACGGTCAAGGGCATGCTGCCGCGCGACCTCGAGGAGATCGGCGCGCAGATCGTGCTCGGCAACACCTTCCACCTGATGCTGCGCCCGGGCTCGGGCATCATCCGCGATCTCGGCGACCTGCACGCGTTCATGGGATGGAAGCGACCGATACTCACCGATTCCGGCGGTTTCCAGGTGTTCAGCCTCGGCGACATGCGCAAGATCAGCGAGGACGGCGTGCGGTTCCGCTCGCCGGTGGACGGCAGCGCGGTGTTCCTCGACCCGGAGACCTCGATGCGCGTGCAGCGCGAGCTGGGTTCCGACGTGGTGATGGTGTTCGACGAGTGCACGCCGTACCCGGCCAGCCTCGAGCAGGCGCGCGATTCGATGGAGCTCAGCCTGCGCTGGGCCTGGCGCAGCAAGGCGGCCCATGCGGGCAACCCGGCCGCGCTGTTCGGCATCGTGCAGGGTGGCATGTATCCGGAGCTGCGCAGCCGCTCGCTCGAGGGCCTGCTCGCGATCGGCTTCGATGGCTACGCGATCGGCGGGCTTTCCGTGGGCGAGAGCAAGGAAGAGATGCTGATGGTGCTCGATCACCTCGGGCCCCGGCTGCCCGTGGAGCGACCGCGCTACCTGATGGGCGTGGGCACGCCGCTCGACATCCTCGCGGCCGTGGCACGCGGCGTGGACATGTTCGATTGCGTGATGCCCACACGTAATGCCCGCAACGCCTACCTGTTCACCTCGCGCGGCGTGCTGAAGATCCGCAACGCGGTCAACCGTACCAGCGAAGAGCCGATCGATGCGGACTGCGGCTGCTACACCTGCCGCAATTTCAGCCGCGCGTACCTGCACCACCTCGACCGGTGCGGCGAGATGCTGAGCGGGCAGCTCAACACCATCCACAACCTGTACTTCTACCAGCAACTGATGCGGGGCATACGGGAGGCGATCGCGGAGCAGCGTTTCGCGGACTTCAGCGCCGCGTTCGTCGCGCGCTACGCCGAGGGCAGGCGCGGCGCGACATGAGCAGCTACCAGGTTTTCGTCTACGTCGGTCCCGCGCACGCCGAGGCGCTGAAGGAGGCGATGTTCGCCGCCGGAGCCGGGCGCCTCGGCAACTACAGCGGTTGCGCCTGGCAGACTCTCGGTACCGGGCAGTTCCGCCCGGGCGACGCCGCGCGGCCGTTCATCGGTTCGCCGGGGCAGGACGAGCGCGTGGAGGAATGGCGCATCGAGATGCTGTGCGCCGGCGAGCACCTGGAGGCGGTGCTGGCCGCGCTGCGCGCGGCGCATCCCTACGAGGAGCCCGTGTACGGCGTGCTGCGGCTGGAGCACCGGGGCTGAGATGCTGTCCCGGATCCGCGAACGGCTGCTGTCGGAACCGCAGGAGGCGCCCGGCGACGCCGATGCCGCGGTGCTGATTGCCGTCACCGCCGAGCGCGAACCGCAGGTCATTCTCACGGTGCGCGCGTCACACCTGCGATCGCACCCGGGCGAGGTCGCCTTCCCGGGCGGCAGGCGCGATGCCGCGGATCGCAGCCTGATCGAGACGGCGCTGCGCGAGAGCCACGAGGAGATCGGGCTGGATGCGGGCTGCGTCGAGATCCTCGCCGCCGGGCGCCAGCGCACCTCGCGTTTCGGTGTGCGTGTCTATCCCTTCGTGGGAGTCGTGCCGGCGGACGTGCAGCTGTCGGCCAATCCGGCGGAGCTCGAGGAGGTGTTCCGCGTGCCGCTCGCGTATTTCCTGCAGCGGGAAAACCTGCGCGTGCAGCGTATCGTCGATGCGGGGCGCGAATTGGACGTGGCATGGTACCCGTGGCGCGAGCGCCAGGTCTGGGGCATGACCGCGGTCATGCTGGTCGACCTGTTGAACACGGTTTTCGATTTTGGCGTCGAATTGCGGCGCTGATCATTCTCCGCGAGGTGCACATGATCTATGAACTGGACGGCCGTCGGCCGTCGATCGACGCGAGTTGCTTCGTGGCGCCCAATGCCTCGGTGATCGGCTCGGTCACGCTCGGCGCCGAGGCCAGCGTGTGGTTCAACGTGGTGATCCGCGCCGACCACGAGTCCATCGCGATCGGTGCCGGCAGCAACATCCAGGACGGCAGCGTGCTGCACGCCGATCCGGGCTATCCGCTGCTGATCGGGGAGCGCGTGACCGTGGGGCACCAGGCGATGCTGCACGGCTGCACCGTCGGTGACGGCAGCCTCGTCGGCATCGGCGCGGTGGTGCTGAACGGCGCGGTGATCGGGCGCAATTGCCTGATTGCCGCCAATTCGCTGGTCACCGAGAAGATGCAGGTGCCCGACGGCGCCCTCGTGATGGGCTCGCCGGGGCGGGTGCAACGCATCCTCGACGAGCACCAGCGCGCCACGATCGCGCGCAACGCGCTGCACTACATCGCCAACGCGCGGCTGTTCCGCGAGCGGCTGCAGGAACTGGGCAATGACTGACCCGCGCGCCGACGTGAAGTCGCCGTGCATCGGCGTCTGCGCCCTGGATGCCCGCGATGTCTGCATCGGCTGTTACCGCAGCGCCGCGGAGATCGGTGCCTGGACGACGCTGACGAACGAGGACAAGCGCGCCGTGCTCGAGCGCGCAGATCGGCGCTACCGCGAGGAGTGGGGGCAGGCCGCGCGCTGATGCTCAGCCGCCGCGCGGGCGGCTGGCGCGCACCTTGTGGATCACCTTGCCCTGCAGTTCGAGAATCTCGAAGTGGTAGCGGCCCAGGCGCATGCCGACGTGCGCCTCCGGAATCGTTTCCAGGAACTCGAGGATCAGGCCGTTCAACGTCTTCGGGCCGTCGATCGGCAGCTCCCAGTGCAGCGTGCGGTTGATGTCGCGGATCGCGGTGGCGCCATCGATCACGAAGCTGCCGTCGGGCTGCGGCACGATCTCCGGCGACTGGTCGCTGATGTTCGAGGTGAACTCGCCGACGATCTCCGCGAGGATGTCCTCGAGAGTGACCAGCCCGCGCACCGAGCCGTACTCGTCGACCACGATGCCCATGCGCCGCTTCAGCTTCTGGAAGTTCAGCAGCTGCGTGTTCAGCGGCGTGCCTTCGGGCACGAAATAGGGATCCGCGGCAGTGCGCTGCATCGCTTCGCGGTCCAGGCGGTCGCCGTTCAGGAACAGCGACACCGTGCGCAGGTGCAGTATGCCGAGGATGTTGCCGATGTCCTCGCGGTAGAGGATCAGGCGGGTGTGCTCGCTCGTGCGCAATGCCTCGATGATCTGCGCGTCGTCCTCCTCGACGTCGATACCGCGGATCTCGTGGCGCGGGATCATGATGTCGTCGACCGTCACTTCCTCCAGGTCGAGGATGTTCAGCAGCATGCGCTTGTGGCGCGGCGGGATCATCGGGCCGGACTCGCCGACGATGGTGCGCAGCTCCTCGGAGCTGAGCGCGTCCTCGGGACGCTTGTCGGGATTGATTCCCAGCACCTTGAGCAGGCCGTTGGTGATCTGGTTGATGCACCAGACCAGGGGGTAGAACACGTACATCAGCGCGTTCAGCACGTAGGCAGCGGGGAAGGCGATACGCTCGGGGTGCAGCGCGGCCAGCGTTTTCGGCGTCACCTCGCCGAAGATCAGCACCACGATCGTCAATGCGCCGGTCGCGATCGCGATTCCCGCATCGCCCCATATCCGCAGCGCGATCACGGTGGCGATCGCCGAGGCGAGGATGTTGACGAGGTTGTTCCCGATCAGGATCAGCCCGAGCAGGCGGTCGGGGCGCTCCAGCAGTCGCGTGGCGAGGCGCGCGCCGCGGTGGTTCTTGCGCAGGTGCTTCAGCCGGTAACGGTTGAGCGACATCATCGCCGTTTCGGATCCGGAGAAGAATGCCGACATCAACAGGCACGTGATCAGGATGCCGAGCAGCAATTCCAGCGAGGAATCGTTCAAGCGCAGGGGTGCCTTCTGTCAGACGGGACCGGTATGTTGAAGAAAACCGCGGGGCATGGCAACCCGGGTTCGCCGGCGGCTGCCTCAGGCCGGACGCTGCAGCAGCAGTTCGAGCACAAACTTGCTGCCGAAATAG
>JAKJFB010000305.1 GCA_022705125.1 Pseudomonadota bacterium | reverse complement strand
CTCCACCCCCGCCTTCAGCGCGGCATAGGCCGCATCGCCCTGGTTGCTCATGTGCGCGGTCATCGACCCGATCAGGATGATGCGCCCGCGTTGGCTCTCCCGGCTGCCCGCGGCGATCATCCGCTTCGCGCCTTCGCGCACGGTGAGGTAGAGTCCGGTGAAATTCGTGTCGACCAGCGCGCGCAGCCGCTCCAGCGGCACATCGGTCGATCGCCCGCCGGTGCCGATGCCGGCGTTGGCGACTACCACGTCCGGCGCGCCGAAGGCGGCCTCGGCCGCGTCGTAGGCCGCGATGACCGACGGCTCTTGCGCCACGTCGAGCGCCACGGCCAGCGCGCGCCCGCCCTCGGACCCGATCTGCGCCGCCAGCGCTTCGCAGCGCTCGATGCGCCGTGCCCCCAGCACCACCGCAGCGCCCGCCGCCGCGTAGAGCCGGGCGAGATGCGCGCCGATGCCGGCCGAGGCGCCGGAGATGAACGCAATGCGTCCGCGAAGATCGTAGCGGGGCTGGTCCACGCGCGATCCCGTTGCGCTCTCAGCCCTGCTCGCGTTCCCGCGCCCGGTGAATCTCCGCCGAGGTGAAGGCGCTCATGTTGAAGATGCCGCGCGAGGTCACGGAGGGGATCACCACGTGCGCGGGCCTGGTGAAACCGGTGAACAGCGGTCCGATCAACAGCGCATCGGTCAGCGAACGGATCAGTCCCAGCGCGATATTGGCCGCGTCGATGTTCGGCATGATCAGCAGGTTCGCGGCACCGCTCAGCTTCGAGTCCTGGTAGATCGTCTTGCGCAGCGTCTCGGTCATCGCGGTGAACGAGTGCATCTCGCCGTCGAGCTCCACCTCGGGCAGCTGCTCGCGCAGCATCCCGGCGGCCTCGCGCATCTTCAGGGCCGAAGGGGCATTCGAGGTACCGAAGTTCGAATGCGCGAGGAGTGCGACCTTTGGTGTGACGCCAAAGTGGCGCACCAGCTCGATGCTGTTCTTCGTGGTCTCCACCACCTGTTCGACCGTCGGGTCGAAGGTGAGGAAAGCATCGGCCAGGAACAGCGGGCCGCTCGGCAGCAGCAGCGCGCACAGCGACGAGACGTGACGGTGATCGCTGCCGCCGTTGCCGAGCACGCCGCGGATGGTGCGCAGGTGGTCGGTGAATGCGCCCACCTTGCCGCAGATCAGGCCGTCGGCTTCGCCGCGCGCCACCATCACCGCCGCCAGGGCCGAGGCCTGCGTGCGCATCGCGATCTGCGCGGCTTCCACCGACACGCCCTGGCGCCCGACCAGCGCGTGATAGTGCTGCCAGTACTCGGGCTTGCTGTCGGACTCCTCGGGGTTGAATACCTGCACGTCGCGCCCGATCTCGAGGTGCATCGAGAGCCGGTCCATCTGCGCCTGGATCGCATCGGGACGGCCGATCAGGATCGGCTGCGCCACGCCTTCGTCGACCACCGACTGCACCGCGAGCAGCACATCCTCGTTCTCGCCCTCGGCGTAGACGATGCGGGTCTGGTTCTTGCGCGCCACGTCGATGAAGGGCTGCATGAACAGGCCGGAGCGGTTCACGAACTCGTGCAGCTTGCGCCGGTAGGCCTCGAGATCGGCGATCGGTCGCGTCGCGACACCGCTCTCCATCGCGGCCTTCACCACCGCGACCGGCACTTCCTCGATCAGGCGCGGGTCGAAGGGCTTGGGGATCAGGTAGTCGGGGCCGAATTTCAGCGTCTCGCCGGCATAGGCCAGCGCGACCTCGTTCGGCACTTCCTTCTCGGCGAGCCCCGCGATGGCCTTCACGCAGGCGGCTTTCATCGCGTCGTTGATCGTGCTGGCGCCGCAGTCGAGCGCGCCGCGGAAGATGAACGGGAAGCACAGCACGTTGTTGACCTGGTTCGGGTAGTCCGAACGGCCGGTCGCGAGGATCGCGTCGGGGCGTACCGCGAGCGCCTCCTCGGGCATGATTTCCGGCGTGGGGTTCGCCATCGCCAGGATCAGCGGGCGCTCGGCCATTTTCTTCACCGCGGCGGCCTTCAGCACGCCGGGGCCGGACAGGCCCATGAAGATGTCGGCGCCGTCCATCGCGTCATCGAGCGTGCGCAGCGAGGTGTCGCGCGCGTACTTCTGCTTCCACGGGTTCATGCCCTCGGTGCGGCCGGTGTAGACCACGCCGGAGCGATCGACCAGCGTCACGTGGGCCGGGTCGAGGCCCATGGTGACCAGCAGGTCGACGCAGGCGATGCTCGCCGCGCCGCTGCCCGAGACCACCATCTTCACGTCCTCGATCTTCTTGCCGACGATGCGCAGGGCGTTGTAGACCGCCGCTCCCGCCACGATCGCGGTGCCGTGCTGGTCGTCGTGGAACACCGGGATCTTCATGCGCTCGCGCAGTTTCTGCTCGACCAGGAAGCACTCGGGGGCCTTGATGTCCTCGAGGTTGATGCCGCCGAAGGTTGGTTCCAGCGAGGCGATGATATCGACGAGCTTGTCGACGTTCTTCTCGTCGATCTCGATGTCGAAGACGTCGATGTTCGCGAACTTCTTGAACAGTACCGCCTTGCCCTCCATCACCGGCTTGCCGGCCAGCGGGCCGATGTCGCCGAGGCCGAGCACCGCGGTGCCGTTGGTCACGACGGCGACGAGGTTGCCGCGCGCCGTGACGTTCGCGGCCTGGTTGGGGTCCTGCTCGATCAGCTCGCAGGCGTAGGCCACGCCGGGCGAGTAGGCGCGCGCGAGGTCGTGCTTGTTCGCCATCGGCTTGGTCGGCTGGATCGCCAGCTTTCCCGGGGGGTAATCGGTGTGATAGCGAATCGAACTTTCGCGGAAAGAGTCTTCCATCGGGCGATGCTCCGGCACGGTGAGCCGGGCACTCGGTGGCGCCCGGCCGGGGGAAAGGAGGCGGGATTATAGAGAGCGTGGCCCGTGAAGGCCACGCCGGGGCTATTTCCTGGCCCAGCTGCCGTCTTCGGCCTGGATGAACTGGCCGGGCGGGGTCTTCTGCAGCGCCTTCTCGGCGGCGAGCAGCTCGACGGCTCGCAGCTCGATGCCATTCCTCGCGGCGATCTCCCGGTAGCTGGCGCGTCGCGCCTGGTTGATCTCGGTGAGCAGTTGCCTCGCCTCGGGCGGCGCCGAGGCAGCGACGAGACCGAGGTAGCCGTCGCGTTGCTCGCCGACCCAGCCGGCGCTCTTCGCTTCCTGCACGTCGAGCGCGAGGGCGGCGCTGGCGGCGGTGATCGCGGCGGCGGTGAGCAGAACTTTGAGCATCTTGCGCATGGTCGTCTCCAGGCATCGCCGGGCGCGTGTTCGCGCCCGGGGCAGCTTCCTCAGAACAGGCCGTTGTCGTCCTCGAACAGCGATTCGAGCTCGCGGTCCACCTTGACGCGGATCTCGTGCTCGATCTTGACGTTCAGGTTGATCGTGATCGGTTTTTCGGGGGCCTCGACCTTCACCGTTGGCGTACAGGCGGCTGCGGCCAGGAGTGCCAGGAGCACAAGCAACGTGTGGCGAAAATGCATCGCGTTCTCCATGTGGCGTATCGCGTCTGTCCCTTGCGCCGCAGGTCGGCATTCATGCCGACGGGTACCTGCGTCGATCCGGCGGGTTCGGCTTCGCCGAACCCTTGTCGCAACAGGGTGCGCAAGTTGGTCTCCAGAGTCAAATTCAGGTGCACCGGCCTCTTGGCGTCCAGGTCCGGGTTGCGCCCGCGTATCCGGGCCGCCAGCGCGAGCTGGCCGTCCGTGGCGTAATCGAGCGTCGCCTCCAGGGTGTCGAACTCCAGGTTCGACAGCGCCTTGCGGCTGAGCGCGATCTGCGCCGATTCCTCCGCGGGTGGCGTGGCCGGGCGGTATCGGATCACGCCCGGTGCCGTGCTGTGCACTTCGCCCTGGCGCACCGTGAACGTGCCTCCCTCGATGTGTACCGGCAGCGTGCCGTCCAGCGCGCCGGTGAGGGTCAGGTCGGGGTCGTCCAGCAGTTTTCCGACCCGGGTGAGGTCGATAGCCTGCAGGCTGATGCCGGTGTCGATGGGTGCCGCGCCGAGCGGCCCGATGGACGCGGCGCCAAAGCTGCCGCCGAAGAGTTCGCCGCTCACGTCGTGCAGCGACCAGCCGGGCGCGCCGTGGCGCAGCGTCGCGCGCAGGCGGTTCAGCGTGATGCCGGCGTTGACGCTGTCGACGGTGCAGGG
>JAKJFB010000304.1 GCA_022705125.1 Pseudomonadota bacterium | reverse complement strand
GCTCGCGCGCGCTCCCGGCCGCCCCCGCCGTGCCGCCCGGCCAGCTCGGCATCGCGGTCCCGATCCTGCCCCCGGCCGGCGCCCTGCTCGGCTTCCTCGACGCCGACGCCGCCCCGGTGGAATGGCTGGGCCACGCCAACGCGCTGCTCCACACCGCCGCCTGCCTCATCGAGCACCGCCTCATCGAGACCGAGCCGCGGGGCTTCCTGCTGCTGCGCTTCCACCGCTACGCGAGCGTGCTCGGCACCCCGCTCGAAGCGCTCGTGCTGTTCGATGCCGAAGGCGCGGTCCTGCTCGCCAACCACACCGCGCGCGCCCTGCTCGCGCCCTGCGCCTTCGGCGCGGGCGGCGCCGCGGCCTGCTTCGCCACCCAGTGGTGCGGCATCGTCGGCTACGCCGCGCTCGGCCTGTGCGAGCCCTTCGTGCTGCGCGACCGGCGCGGCGGCGGCTTCTCCGCGCAGGCCAGCCTGCGCCGGCAGGCGACATGAGCGGCGCGCGCACGCCCAGCCTGCAGGCCCGCCTCAGCCTGGTGCTCACCGTGCTGATCGCGGTGCTGATGAGCGCGGGCGCGGCGGTGTGGATGCGCGAGACGCGCCAGGCCATCCACGAAGAGGTCGAGGCCGCCACCCGGGTCGCGCAGCAGTGGCTGGTCGTGGTGCTGGCGGAGCAGCGCGACGGCGACGCCGAGGCACGCGCGCGGCTGCTGAGCCGGCTCGCCGCGGTCGGGCGCATCCGCGCCAACCGGCTCGAAGTCTTCGGCGTCGGCGGAGAACGGCTGTACGTGTCGCCCGAGTCGCCCTACAAGGCCGGTCGCGACGCGCCGGCCTGGTTCGCGCAGCACGTCGCGCCCGAGCTCGGCGCGCGCCGGCTCGACGCCGGCGCGCTGGAGGTGGTGCTGACGCCCGACACCTCGCGCGCGGTGCTCGACGCCTGGGACCATCTCGTCGCCGCTCTCGGCTGGGCGTGCGCGCTGCTGCTCGCGCTCTGGCTCGCCACCCGCGTGGCGATCCGGCGCGCGCTCGCGCCGCTGCAGCAGATCCACGTCGCGCTCGAGCACGGCGCCCGCGGCCGCTTCGACCAGCGCCTGCCGGAATACGCCACCCGCGAGCTCGCGCTGCTGGCGCGCAGCTACAACCGCCTCGCCGACCGCCTGGACGAGTCGCGCGCCACCAACGCCCGCCTCGAGGCCGACCAGAGCCTCGCGCGCACCATCCAGGCCCGCCTGGAGCAGGAGCGCCGCGCGATCGCGCGCGAGCTCCACGACGAGCTCGGCCAGAGCATCACCGCGGTGCGCTCGATCGCCGGCGCCATCCTGCAGCGCAGCGCCGAGCAGCCCGGCATCCACGGCAGCGCGCAGGCCATCCTCGCCATGACCGGCCACATGCAGGACGGCGTGCACGCGATCCTGCAGCGCCTGCGCCGCGACGCACCGGCCGCACGCGAGCGCATCGAGGACACGCTGCAGGCCTACTGCGCGCTGTGGGCCAGCCATCACGAAGGCATCGCGCTGCGTTGCCAGATCGAGCCCCTCGGCGAGGCTCGCGACGAGCCGCTCGACGACGGCGTCGGCCTCGCCCTGCTGCGCGTGCTGCAGGAGAGCCTCACCAACGTCGCCCGCCACGCTCGCGCGCGCTCGGTCGAGGTGCGCGTCGGCCTGCGCCGCGAGGGCGGCGGTCGCGACGGACAGGCGGAGATCGAGGTCGAGGTCCGCGACGACGGCCGCGGCCTGGGCCCGCAGCCCACCCCCGGCCGCCACGGCCTCGCCGGCATGCGCGAGCGCCTCGCCGAACTCCACGGCCGGCTCGAACTGCACAGCCCGCCCACCGGCGGCCTGTGCGTGCGCGCCCGTCTCCCGCAGGCTCTGCGGCAACCCCTACCGGTCACGCAATGATGAAGCCCCCTTCCCTCCACGCCCTGCGCATCCTGCTCGCCGACGATCATGCGGTGGTGCGCATGGGCTTCCGCCTGCTGCTCGAAGGCGCCGGTGCCGAGGTCGTCGGCGAGGCCGATTGCGGCGAGGCGGCCGTGCAGGCCTTCGGCCAGCTGCACCCCGATGTGCTGCTGATGGACGTGTCGATGCCGGGCATCGGCGGACTCGGCGCGCTCGAGCGCGTGCTCGCCCACCACCCCGCGGCGCGCGTGCTGATGCTGTCGGCGCACGACGACGCGCAGATCCCCGCGCGCGCGCTGCGTGCCGGCGCGGGCGGCTACCTGTCCAAGCGCGCCCATCCGGACGAGCTGCTGCACGCGGTGGCCACCGTCGCGCGCGGCCAGCGCTACATCGACCCGGCGATCGCGCCGGCCCTCGCGCTCGCGCAGTTCGCCGGCGGCGGCGACCCGGTCGCGGCACTCACCGAGAAGGAATTCGCCGTCTTCCTGCAGCTCGCGCGCGGGCGCAGCGTGGCCGAGATCGCCGAGACCCACAGCCTGAGCCCGAGCACGGTGGGCACCCACCTGTATCACATCAAGCAGAAGCTCGAAGTGTCGAACGCCGCCGAGCTCGCGCTCGTCGCGGTGCGCTGCGGCCTCATCGAAGTCTAGCGACAGGCGCGTCGGCGCCCGCGGAGCAGACATCGCGGCGACCCGTGCGGCGCAAATAATATTGACGCGAACGTCAACTTCCCCTTATACATTCCCGAGACAACGCAGGCACACCGAGGAGAACCGGGAATGAGCAAGGAGAAGGATCCGCAGGACTTTCTGGCACCGACTTATTACTTCGACCACGAGCATCCGCGCGTGCGCGCCTTCATCGAGGAGAGCGTGGGCGACGCGGTCGATGCGGTCGAGCGCGCGGTGAAGCTGTACTACGCGGTGCGCGACGGCATCCGCTACGACCCCTACCGCTTCTACATGCGCAAGGAGTACTTCACCGCCAGCCGCACGCTGATCGAGGGCGCCGCCTACTGCGTGCCCAAGGCCAACCTGCTCACCGCCGTCGCACGCGGCGCGGGCATCCCGGCGCGGGTGGGCTTCGCCGACGTGCGCAACCACCTCAGCACCGAGCGCCTGCGCCAGCTCGTCGGTGGCGACGTGTATCGCTGGCACGGCTACGTCGCCATGCACCTGGAAGGCCGCTGGGTGAAGGCGACGCCGGCGTTCAACCTGCAGATGTGCGAGCGCTTCGACGTCCATCCGCTCGAATTCGACGGCCGCAACGACTCGCTGATGCACCCCTACAACGCGCGCGACGAACGCCACATGGAGTACGTGAAGGAGCGCGGGACCTTCGACGACTTCCCCTTCGAGGCGCTCGTCGCCGACATGTGGGAGCACCACCCGGGTCTGGTCGAAGCGGCCGAGGCCGACCTGAAGGGCGACTTCGAGCACGAGGCCATGGTCGACCGCTGAGCGGCCACCGCGCGAGCACCGCCGGGCGGCGGCGTGGCGGACACGGCACGGCTTCACGGGTGACTTGCCGCCGCGAAGGCCTCAGCGCACCGCCTGCAGCTCCCACACCCCCGCCGGCGGCGTGTTGCGCCACACCACGGTGCGGCGCTGCCAGCGCAGGTGGCGCGGCACCGCGAACGGCGCGCGCGGCTGGTAGGTGAACTGCACGAGCTTGCGCTCGCCGTCGTGGGCGAGGAATCGGCAGAGGCTGTCGACCGTCGCCGCCGCGACCTCCTTGGGCAGGGAGCGGAAAGGCAGGCTGGAGACCAGCACCAGGCGGCCGGGGCGCTCGATGAGGCCATCGACGACCTCCTTCGCCGCCGCCTGGCGCACATCGACCGTCGGAAAGCGCGCCTGCAGCCGCCGCGCCAGCGCGGGCTGGAGCTCGACCGCGATCAGCGGCACGCCGGGCAGGCGGCGCAGCAAGGCCTCGGTCACCGGGCCGGTGCCGGCGCCGAGCTCGATTACGGTCTCGGCGCCGAGCGCCGCGCCCGCCATCGCATTGGCCAGCGTGCGCGAGGAAGGCAGCACCGCGCCGGTCGATGCGGGGTTGCGCAGCATGGCGAACAGCAGATCGACCGGCATCGGCCCCCCTTCTCGAACTCGCAAGGCGCCCATGGTAGCGCCATGCGGACCTGCCCGGCACCCGGCGGATTTCTGTCACCATCACGCCTTTCCTCCCCACAACGGTAGATCATGGCCGGAACCACCCTGCTCGCACTCATCGACGACATCGCCACCCTCCTGGACGACGTCGCCACCATGACCAAAGTCGCCGCC
>JAKJFB010000303.1 GCA_022705125.1 Pseudomonadota bacterium | reverse complement strand
CGCTAACCTTGTCGGATCGTCATGTTGATTTCCGCCGATGGTCCGAACCCCCGTCATGCCCCCGCCACCCGCCAGGCCGCGCACCGCTGCCGGGCCGCGTGGCGCTGCAAAGCCGCGTGCGGCTGCCACGTCGCGCACTGCCGCCGCACCGGCCGCGGCGAAAAGGGCGCGCGCCACACCCAAGGGGGCTGTCGCGAAGCCGGCCGCCACGGCACGCCCGCGTGCGGGCGCGAAGCCGCGCTCCGGTCGCCGCCCCCGGCGCCGGGGGCTTGCCGATCGCCTCCTGGCCCTGTGGCCGACATTGCAGACGCGCCGGCGCTGGGCCAGGCGCATCGCCGCGATGCCCTCGGCCGTGCTGATACTGGCCGTGCTGGCGTTCGTGGTCGGCGGCTGGGCCGTGGTCAACACCGTCTACCATGTGGCGCGCAAACCGACCGAGCTGCTCTTTCCGGTCAGCGATGCGCTGTACAAGACGCCGGCCGAAACCTGGGCCGCCTACGGCGAGCTGTTTCGCGAGAATTCCACCGCGGTGATCACGCCCGAGTTGCTCGCGGCGCTGGCGCAGATCGAGGCCTCGGGCAACCCGGTGGCGCGCACCTACTGGCGCTGGTCGTTCACGGCGGATCCGCTCGACATCTACCGCCCGGCCTCGAGCGCGGTGGGCATGTTCCAGTTCACCGACGGCACCTTCGAGGAAGCCAGGCGCTACTGCATCCGCGACAACCGCGTGGTGGAGGACGGGCCGTGGGACGATTTCGATTCGTGCTGGTTCAACGGGCTGTACTTTCGCGTGCTGCCCAGCCATTCGGTCGAGCTGACCGCCGCCTACCTCGACCGGCGCGTCGCGGGCGTGCTGGCGCGCCACCGGCTGCGCAATGTGCCGCTCGCGAAGAAGCACGAGCTGGCGACCCTGATCCATCTCTGCGGTGCCGGGGCGGGCAACGCGTTCGCGCGCCGCGGTCTCAGCCTGCGCCCGGGGCAGCGCTGCGGCGCGCACGATGCGCGCGCTTACCTCGACAAGGTCGCGCGCATGAAGGCGGTGTTCGCGCGCCTGGCGCGCTGAGCCTGTCCCGCTTGTGGGTTCGGCTTCAGCCGAACATTATCGAGCGAGCCTGGGCATGGGGATGCCGGGCTGAAGCCCGACCTACAGGGAGAAAAAATCATGAGCGATACGACACCATCGAGCTTCCGCCCGGACCTTCTCGCCGGGCAGGTCGCCTTCGTGACCGGCGGCGCGACCGGCATCGGCAAGGAGATCTGCCGCGTGCTCGGGCGCCACGGCGCGCGCATCGCGATGCTGAGTCGCAGGGAAGACAGGCTCGAGGCGGCGGTCGAGGAGTTGCAGGGCGAAGGCATCGAGGCGCACTACGCGGTCGGCGACGTGCGCGAACCGCAGGCCGTGGAGGTCGCGGTGCGCGGCATCCTGGCGCGCTTCGGGCGCATCGACATACTCGTGAACAACGCCGCGGGCAATTTCCCGGCACCGATGAGCCAGATCTCGCCGAACGGCTTCCGCGCCGTGGTGGCCATCGACCTGCTCGGCACCTACAACGTCTCGCGCGCGGTGTTCGACGCCTGGCAGCGCGAGCACGGCGGCAATATCGTCAACATCTCGGCGCCCTTCGAACTGAAAGGCGTGGCGCTGCAAGCGCACGTCGCGGCGGCCAAGGCCGGCGTGGATTCGCTGACGCGCACCTGCGCCGTCGAGTGGGGACCCTACGGCATCCGCGTGAACGCGGTGGCGCCGGGACAGATCGAGCACACCGAGGGCATGCAGCGCTTCGCAGCGGTGGTGGAGGATTCCGGTCCCGGCAGCCCGCTCGGCATCACGGGCCACGGCAGCGACATCGCCCATGCGGTGCTGTTCTTCTGCTCGCCGGCCGCGCGCTTCGTCTCGGGACAGGTCATCGCGGTGGACGGCGCCGCTACCGTGGACCAGCTGAAGCTGGGGCTGGGCCGGGTCTGATCGCCGCCTTACGGTTCTGTCATCGAGGCCGCGTCGGCGCCGGCCGACAATGGCGCCTCGAGCCACACGCCCGGAGCCCACGCCGATGCCCAGCTTCACCGAGATCGCCAGCGGCCTGCAGTTCCCCGAAGGACCCATCGCGCTGCCCGACGGCAGCGTGCTGCTGGTCGAGATCCGCCGCGGCACATTGAGCCGCGTACTGCCCGACGGTGGCGCGCCGCGCCACGTGCCGGTGCCCGATGCGATGACCACGAACATCTGTTTCGGCGGAGCGGAGCTGCGCACCGCGTACATCACCGCCTCGATGAGCGGTCGGCTGCTCGCCTGCGAGTGGGAGACGCCCGGGCTCGCGCTCAATTTCCTGCCGCGCTGAGCCCGTGCGATGACGTCAATACCCGCGAGCGCGGACGCGATCGACGCCGCGTGGCTGCAGCAGGCGCTCGCGCCGCGCCATCCCGGCGCGCGCATCGGCTTCGACGAGGCATGGCTGGCGCACCGCCTGTACGCATCCTACGCCGAGCTCGCCTGCTGCCAGGTAGTCACGTTCCCGCCGGACGCCACGCCGAAGCGGCGCGTGTTCGCCGAATCGCTGCTCGCGCGCGCCGACGCCGCCGTCGCATGAATGGCGACCCACATTGCACAGGACCATCGAGAGGAGCATGCCAGCCATGGAGTCGTCACCCAGCCCCGTTACGCGCATAGACGCCGACGGCACCGCGCACGTTACGCGCGTGGTGCCGGTACCGCGCACCGTCAGCCCCGAGGCCCGGCAGTTCCTCGCCACGCCGCCCTGGGGTGGCGCCGATCCGGCCGCGCCCGGCACGCCGATGTGGGAGCTGCGCGCCGGCGCCGATGCGGCGTTGCGCATGCTCGGCGAGATGGCGCAGGCGCACTACGGCGTCAGCGTGGAGGAGAGGCAGGTCGGCGGCGTGCGCTGCCACCTCGTGCGGCCGGGCGAGGGTACGGAACGTGCGGGCGGACGCGTGCTGATCAACCTGCACGGCGGCGGTTTCGTGATGGGCTCCGGTTCGCTGGTCGAGGCGATCCCGATCGCGGCGCTCACGGGCATCCCGGTGCTTGCGGTAGATTACCGCCTCGCGCCGGAGCACCCGTACCCGGCCGCGGTCGACGACGTGCTCGCCGTCTACCGCGAGATGCTCGGCGCTCATGCGCCGGAGGCGATCGCTATCTACGGCGCCTCCGCCGGCGGCTTTCTCACGGCGCAGGCCGCGGCGCGCCTGCGCCACGAGGGGCTGCCGCTGCCCGCCTGCCTCGGTGTCTTCACCGCCGGCGGCGATCTCGGGGATTTCGGCGACAGCGCGCAGCTTTTCGGCCTGAGCGGCTTCTGGGGTGAACTGCTCACGCCGCTCGGCGACGCCAACAGCGAGGTGCGCGCCTACCTGGGCGGCGCCGACGCCAGGGATCCGCTGGTTTCCCCGATCTACGGCGATCTCGCCGATTTCCCGCCGACGCTGCTGCTCACCGGCACGCGCGATGCGCTGCTCAGCGCCACCTGCCTGCTGCACCGCGCGCTGCGGCGCGCGGGCGTGGAAGCCGAGCTGTACGTGTTCGAGGCGATGCCGCACGCGCACTGGTACGGCTTCCACCTGCCGGAGGCGCAGGAGGCGCTCGCGGTGATGGCGGATTTCCTTGCACGCCACACGGTGCCGGTCGCTAGCGAAGGAAGCTGAGCCAGGTAGCGGTCTGCCGCACCCCGGCTCAGGCGTAGCTGTCGGCGAACAGGCTCTCCGCCCACTGGAACATGTCCTCGTAGCTGTCGCCGTTGACACGGTCCGGCGGCGCCTCGCCGAGGTCCACGCGGTGCATGCCCTTGCCCGTCACCTGGCCATCCTTGCCATAGATGTCGCCGTAGATGAAATTGGCCGACAGCCACGAGGCACTCTTGCCGGTGATGGGACTGAAGCACGCCGAGCTGGTGGCGATGTCCTGGTCCGGCTCGTACCCGCTGAGGGAGCGGATGATCGCATCCGCGCAGACCTTCGCCTCCGAGTTGGCCATGTGGCCGGACTTGGGGACCGCCTTGCCGTACGACGACGGCACCGAGCAGGAATCCCCGATCACGTGGACGTTGGGATGAGCCGCAACGCCGTAGGTGAGCGGATCCACCGGCACGAAGCCCGCGGTGTCGAGCGCCAGCTGCTGCGCGATCTTCCCGGCGCGCTGGTTGGGGATGTAGTTCAGCACCT
>JAKJFB010000302.1 GCA_022705125.1 Pseudomonadota bacterium | reverse complement strand
GTTGATGCAGGGCGGGATGCAGGAATTCCACGGCAAGTACTTCGATTTCGACCCGCTGATCATGGCGCCGGTACCCAAAAAGCGCATTCCGATATACGTGGGCGGCACCACGACGCCCGCGCTGCGGCGTGCGGCGCGTTACGGCGATGGTTGGGTCAGCGTCATTCACGACATGGATGCGGTCGCGGGCATGCTGGCGCAGCTCGAAGGCTTTCGCCGGGAATTCGGACGCGAGAACGAACCGTTCGACATCATGATGCACTGCCCCGACGCCCGGACGGTGGACGACATCCGGCGCCTGGAGGATATCGGCGTCACCGATCTGCAGGTGACGCCGTGGAGCGTGCCCGGCATCCTGGCCGAGATGGGCGTGGGAGCCATCATGCAGCAACAGCCCCCGCTCGACGTGAAGCTGGAGGCCATCAAGCGCTATGCCGGGCAGGTGATCGCGCGGTTTGCGTAGACGATCGCGTACGCCACCGGGGTTGCTCGCGAATCCCGCTTCAGATCACCAGCCCGATGCCGGCGCCATGGCGCGTCGCCTCGGCGAGGCGACGGGGAAGCCACGCCGAGCCGGCCAGGTAGAGCTGCGGGATGCAGCCTTCGGCCTTCAACTGGTCGTACAGCCCGTGCTGCGGTGTCGATCCGTACACCAGTACCACGCTGTCGAAGCCTTCCCGGCGATAGGTCTTCCCGCCCCAGGATGAAACGAACTCGAGTCCGTCCGACCAGAGCTCCTTCAGTACCAGGTTCGGATGGATCTGGATGCCGCATTGCTCCATGCGGCTCAGCACCATTCCGATCGAATACCTGGCGATCTCCGTGCCCAGGTGCACCGACTTGTGGAAGACTTCCACCTGCTTGCCGCGAGCGGCCAGGAATTCGGCCACGGCGGGCGTCTGGTAATAGTCTTCCTGGGAAATCACGGCAACGCGCTCTCCGGTGCTCACCTTGCCGCGCATGACGTCCCAGCCCTGCGCCACGTGCGGCAGGTCGATGCCGGGAACATCGTCGGGCACGCGCGGGACCGAGCCCGTGGCAATGACCACCGCCTCGGGCGCCAGGGCCTTGATTGCGGCGACATCCGCAACGGACTGCAGCCGCACATCGACCCCCAGGCGCGCCATCTCGTTTTCCTCGAAGTAGGCCTGGTCTTCGAACGAATCGCGCCCGGGAGCCCTGGCGGCGATCAGCAGCTGGCCCCCCAGGCGCTTGCCCTGTTCGAGCAGGATCACCCGGTGACCGCGCATCGCCGCCACGCGTGCGGCCTCGCATCCGGCAATACCGCCACCGACCACCACGACGCGCTTGGGTTCCTGCGCCGGCCGGTACTGCTGCTGCCAGCGCAGTTCATTGCCGATGACCGGATTGATCGAGCAGGTCGGCGTGTAGGGGATGGTCGCGGGCTCCGATGCCTCGTCGATGCAGCGCGTGCAGCCGATGCAACGGCGTATCTCGCCCAGGCGGCCCTCGCGCGCCTTGTTGGCGAACTCGGGATCCGCAATACCGGCACGCACCATGCCGACGAGGTCGCAAAACCCTTCCTTGATCAGCTCCTCGGCCAGAACGGGATCATTGATGCGGCCGGTGAACAGCACGGCGATCTTGCGCTCCATGAGGGCGAGGTCGGCGCGCGCCGCCTTGCCGAACTCGCGAAACTCGGCGTGCGGATGGTACGAAGACGGCACATAGGAGGGCGCTCCCCAGCAGTGACCGGTATCGATGTCCACGAAATCGAGCAGGCCGGTCTCGCCGATGCAATAGAGCATCTCGCGCATTTCCAGGTTGTCATAGCCGCCGTGGCGGGATTCCTGGCCGTTGATGCGTATGCCGAGCGCCATCGACTCCCCGACACATGCGCGCACGCGCTTCAGGGCTTCGATCACGAAGCGGGCGCGCTGCTCCGGACCGCCGCCCCATTTGTCGGCGCGTCGATTCGTCACCGGCGACAGGAAGCTGTAGCCGAGGGTCTCGTGGGCGCAATGGATCTCGATGGCGTCGGCGCCCGCCGCGCGCGCGACCGCCGCGGCCCTGGCATAGGTGTCGAGGCAGAACTCGATTTCCTCCTCGCCCATCACGTGGGGCGTATAGTCCTGCGCGCCGATCACGGGCACCGGCGAGGGGGCCCACACGGCATTGAGGTGGGTCAGCTGGACCACCACGACGGAGCCGCTCTGGTGCACCTCGGCGCAGAAGCGCGCCATGCTCTCGGCAAAGGCCGGATTCTGGTACGCCGCCTGGTGTCCGGCGCAGCCCACGGGGAGCCCGATTTCGTCCGGCGTCTCCGGGGGAAAGGGCGCATCCAGCAGCCAGGTCTCGCTGCCGATCCAGCCGGTACCGCCGCGCGCCTTCGCGGCATGGTGCGCGATGAAGTGCTCGTCGATCAGGCCCGGCGTCATCGACGAATTGATGGTATTGGTGGTCTCGCATATGCGGTTGGGCACGCGCATGGGCCCGACCTGCAATGGCGAAAACAGGTGCTCGAAATTCACGTTGCTCATGTCGCGTGGCGCTCCTGAATGCCCGGCGATCACGCGGGGCCGGTCGGCGAGAGGATCACGATCGCAAAGGGCCGGTCGGTCTGCTTCTGGAAATGTCCCCAGGCCGGAAAGATCGCCGTCAGTCTGGGCCACAACTCCTTGCGCTCCGCATCCGTTGCGTCGCGCGCGGTGGCGCTCATCTTCCTGCGATCGAGCTGGACCCAGCACTGCGGGTTCGCGCTGACATTGAGGTACCAGGCAGGATGCGTGTCGTATCCAGCCAGCGACCCGACGATCACCATGTCCTCGCCGTTCTGCATGAAGACCAGCGGGGTGGTGTGCTTCGCGCCCGACTTGCGACCGATGCAGGTCAGTAACAGGGTCGGCAGCCCCGAGGGGGAACCGGCTCCCGTGGCCCAGCCCTCGGGATTGGCCAGGTAGCGCGCCACGTCCGCCTTGGCATCACCCCTGATGCGATCCAGCGTTGCAGTCTGGGCCTTGATCTGCTCCCAGTCCTCATCGGACATGAAGTCCGGCTTCTCCATGCTTTCACGATCTGTGCTTGCCATGATGGGCCTCCCGAGTCAGGTGATCATTGCGTGGACGGTCATGGATCTGCGCTTGCCGGCGGTGTCACTGGCCCGTCGCGTCGTCTGCCGCGCGGAAGCCGAATACCATCGCCGGCGCCAGCGTCGAGCCCGAGGCCGGGTAGGTCTGGCCCATGACCGAGGCGCTGCAATTGCCTATCGCATAGAGCCCGGGGATCACGTTGCCGCCCTGGTCCAGCACGCGCGCATTCTCGTCGGTGTCGATGCCGCCCTTGGTGCCGAGTTCGCCGGGATAGACCTTGGCGCCATAGAAGGGCGGTTTCGAGATCGGGCCCAGACAGGGGTTGGGTCCCACCGAGTGGTCGCCGTAGTAGCGGTCGTAGGTCGCGTCGCCGCGCTGGAAATCCAGGTCCTTGCCGCTGGCGGCGTAGCCATTGAATTTGTGTACTGTCGCGGCGAGCCCGGCGGGATCGACGTCGAGCTGTCGCGCGAGATCCTCTATGGTGTCGGCCTTCATGATGCCGCCCCAGGCGCTGCGCGGAACCGCGAAGTCCGGCTGGAAGCTGCTCGGCAGCATGGGTCCGAAGGGATAGTGCTTGCGGTAGGTCGAATCGAACACCAGCGCCGCCGGCACGCTCTCGCGGCCGGGCGCGTTCGCCGCGAGTATCCCCTTCGTGACCTTGGTGTACGACGAGCTCTCGTTCACGAAACGTTCGCCGACGCGGTTGACGATCAGGCAGCCGGGCAGGTTCTTCTCGATGATCAGCATGCGTGCCTGCGCTTCGCCCGGAATCAGGAATGTCGGACCCCACCACGCGGCGTCCATGAAGCGCGTGGCCGCACCGACCGATGCGCTCGCCTCGATCATCTCCCCCGTGTTGCCCGGGGAGCCGGCGGTCCACGCCGCGTCCGTGGGCTGCGGCAGGTGCCGAAGCCGCCGCTGGCGACGATCACGCCCTTGCGCGCGCGTATGCGCACCCACTTGCCATCGCGCAGCGCCGTGACGCCGGTCACGCGCCCGTCCTCGGTCACCAGCTCCTGCGCAGCCGTGCCGAGCCAGAGCGGCATGCCCCGCTCGATCATGGAGCGGCGCAGGCTGCCCACCAGTGCGCCGCCGAGCACCTGGCGGCGATCGCGCATGCCGCGCAGCCGGCCGGGA
>JAKJFB010000301.1:317-4190 GCA_022705125.1 Pseudomonadota bacterium | reverse complement strand
TCGCCCACCTCGTCGCCACCGAGCCGGAGCAGATCGACGGCAGGTTCACCGGCACCGTGGCGGGCATTCCCTGCTTTCGCGAAGGCAAGATCGCCCGCGTCGAGAGTTGGCTGGAGTCGCTCGGCCTCTGGTGGGGCAGCTTCGCCGAGAGCTTTTTCTACAGCGACTCGCACAACGACCTGCCGCTGATGCAGAAGGTGACGACCCCGGTCGCCGTCGACCCCGACGACAAGATGCGCCAGCACGCCGCCAGCCGCGGCTGGCAGATCATCAGCCTGCGCTGAACTGGTCGTTGATCTCGCTGCGCTGAAGATTCGCGACTTGCGTCGCTCCTACACCACCCCGCACCCGCCGACGCTCATCGCCTCCCGCACCGCCGATCGCGACTTGCGTCGCTCCCACATCGCGGCTCCGAGTGCGCGACGGTTCGCGTGGGAGCGACGCAAGTCGCGATCGCAGCCGCCCCGAACACGCACCGGTTTCCCGTAGGAGCGACGCAAGTCGCGATCGCCACCGCCCCGAACACGCACCGGTTTCCCGTGGGAGCGACGCAAGTCGCGATCGCAGCCGCCCCGGAAGCGCGCAGCTTTTCCGCAGGCGGGACGCGAGTCGGGAGTGCCATTTTGCCGAATCCCCACCGCTCCCCTCCGCCTTCGCGCAGCGTACGGACGTTTCGATCGGTTATCATTGCGCGCTTATGCAAGCACGACTCCTTTCCCGATGATCCGCAAGCTGCTGCGCAAGGTTTTCAAGCGCCCGGCCACCCCCGCACGCCACGAACCCGCCCTCATTCCCGTCGAACGCCACGGCATCCGCCGCGAGCAGCTGTCGCCGGCCGCGCGCAAGGTATGCGCGGTGCTGCAGGAGAAGGGCTTCAAGGCCTTCGTCGTCGGCGGCGCGGTGCGCGACCTGCTGATCGGCCACCCGCCCAAGGACTACGACGTCGCCACCAGCGCCACACCCGAGGAGGTGCGCGCCGCCTTCCGCCGTTCGCGCATCATCGGCCGGCGCTTCAAGATCGTGCACGTGATGAGCGGGCCGGAGACCATCGAGGTCTCCACCTTCCGCGCCAGCCAGGACGCCGAGAGCGCCGACACCGACGAGCACGGCCGCGTGCTGCGCGACAACGTCTTCGGCAACCAGCAGGAAGACGCCACCCGGCGCGACTTCACGGTCAACGCGCTGTACTACGATCCCGGCACCGAGACCATCGTCGACTACCACCACGGCGTCGCCGACATCCAGCAGAAGACCCTGCGCATGATCGGCGACCCGCGCACGCGCTACCGCGAGGACCCGGTGCGCATGCTGCGCGCGGTGCGCCTGGCGGCCAAGCTCGGGCTGACCATCGACCCCGCAGCGCGCCAGCCGATCCGCGAGATGGGCCCGCTGCTCGAGAACGTGCCGGCGGCGCGGCTCTTCGACGAGATGCTCAAGCTGCTGTTCTCCGGTCACTCGCTGAAGTGCCTGCAGCAGCTGCGCGCTGAAGGCCTGCACCACGGCCTGCTGCCACTGCTGGACGTGATCCTCGAGCAGCCGATGGGCGAGCGCTTCGTCACCCTGGCACTGGAGAACACCGACGAGCGCGTGCGCGAGGACAAGTCCGTTTCGCCCGGCTTCCTGTTCTCCACCCTGCTCTGGCACGAGGTGCTGAAGACCTGGGACAACAAGAAGGCCACCGGCGACCATAGCCAGCCCGCACTCTTCGAGGCCATGGACGAGGTGCTCGACGCCCAGGCTGGCAAGCTCGCCATCACCCGCCGCATCGCCGGCGACATCAAGGACATCTGGGCGCTGCAGCCGCGCTTCGACAAGCGTGCCGGCAAGGCGCCCTACCGCGTCATCGAGCAGCCGCGCTACCGCGCCGGCTGGGATTTCCTGCGCCTGCGCGCGCAGGCCGGCGAGATCCCGATGGAGATCGTCGACTGGTGGGACGACTTCGCCCACGCGGGCCCCGACCAGCGCGAGGCCCTGCTGCGCCAGGCGCCGCCCGACGCCGCACCCGCGGCGAAGAAGCGCCGCCGGCGCAAGCGCAAGACGGCCGGCGAGACCCCCGCGGCGGCGGACGCCGCCGTCGTCGATCCGTCCTGAGCGCTCGAGCTTGGTCCGCGCATACGTCGCCTTCGGCGCCAATCTCGGCGACCCGGTCGCCGCGTTCTTCGAAGCCGTGCAGCGCCTCGATGCGCTGCCCGGCACGCGCGTCGTCGCGCGCTCCTCGCTGTACCGCAGCGCCCCGGTGGGCGTGGCCGGCCAGCCCGACTACCTCAACGCGGTGATCGCGCTCGACACCGCGCTCGCGCCGCGCCCGCTGCTGGAGGCCCTGCTCGCAATCGAGCACGACAGCGGCCGCCGCCGCGACTTCCCGATGGCGCCGCGCACGCTGGACCTCGACCTGCTGCTGTACGGCGACGCGGTGATCGACGAGCCCGGCCTGCAGGTGCCCCACCCGCGCATGCACGAGCGCGCCTTCGCGTTGCTGCCGCTGGCCGAGATCGATCCCGCCGCCAGCATTCCCGGCCGCGGCGCGGTCGCGGCGCTGCTGCCCGCGCTCGCCGGCCAGGCGATCGAACGCGTGCCCACCCCCGCCGACAGCGCCCGCCACCCCTGACCCGCTCGCCACCGACCCGCCCTCCGTCCGCCCATGGCCGCCTGGATCCAGTCCGTCAGCTCGATTCCCGTGTGGATGCAGACCGCGCTGCTGCTCACCGCCTCCAACGTGTTCATGACCTTCGCGTGGTACGGCCACCTGAAGAACATGCAGACGAAGGCCTGGTATGTGGCCGCACTGGTGAGCTGGGGGATCGCGCTCTTCGAGTACCTGCTGCAGGTGCCCGCCAACCGCATCGGCGCCACCACGCTCAGCCTCGCCCAGCTCAAGATCATGCAGGAGGTGATCACCCTGCTGGTCTTCGTGCCCTTCGTCGTGCTCTACATGAAGCAGCCGCTCAAGCTTGACTACCTGTGGGCCGCCTTGTGTATGCTCGGCGCGGTGTATTTCATCTTCCGCAACTGACGCACGCTCACCGGAAAGGCAGCCCAGCATGCTCGACAAGGCCCGCTACATCGTCGTCGAAGGCCCGATCGGCGCCGGCAAGACCTCCCTCGCCCGCCGTCTGGCCGACCGCCTCCAGGCCGAGGCGGTGTTCGAGCAGGCCGAGCTCAACCCCTTCCTCGGCCGCTTCTACCAGCAGTCCGAGCGCTGGGGCCTGGCGACCCAGCTCTCCTTCCTGTTCCAGCGCATCGACCAGCTCTCCACGCTCGGCCCCATCGAGGGCGAGCGTCGTGTGGTGGCCGACTTCCTGTTCGACAAGGACCACCTCTTCGCCGAGCAGAACCTGTCGCCCGACGAACTCGCGCTCTATCGCCGCGTGCATGACGGCCTGCAGCCCGCCAACGCGCCCCGTCCCGACCTGGTGATCTACCTGCAGGCGCGCCCCGACACCCTGATGGAGCGCATCCGCAAGCGCGGCCTGGATGCCGAGCGCCGCATCACCGAGCTCTACCTCGAGCAGGTGGCCGAGCGCTACACGCGCTATTTCTACCAGTACGACGCCGCACCGCTCTTCATCGTGGATGCCGGAAAGCTCAACCCGGTCGACCGCGACGAGGACTTCGAACTGCTGCTCGAACGCCTGCGCGAGATGCGCAGCTACCGCGAGTTCTTCGGCTACGCGGATTGAGCGCAGTCGGCGGGCGCGCGCCGACGATGGCTGCCCGTGCCCGGCACGGGCCGCGAGGCTTGTGCAATGCACCAGTTTGGCCGACACTGCCGCCTCCCAACAGGAGCGATGAATGAGCTATCTCCAGGACCAGAAGCCCGTCACCCTCTTCGAACTCGGCAGGATGCGCGCCGAAGGGCGCAAGATCGCGATG
>JAKJFB010000301.1:0-283 GCA_022705125.1 Pseudomonadota bacterium | reverse complement strand
CCGCCTATGACGCGAGCTTCGCCGCGCTCGTCGGCCGCGCCGGCGTCGATTCCATCCTGATCGGCGACTCGCTCGGCAACGTCCTGCAGGGACAGAAATCCACCCTGCCGGTCACCCTCGAGCAGATGGCCTACCACACCGAATGCGTGGCCCGTGCCGGGGCGCGCCCCTTCGTCGTCACCGACATGCCCTTCGGCAGCTACGCCGAGAGCCCGTCCCAGGCGATGCGCAACGCGGCCCGCCTGATGGCCGCCGGCGCCCACATGGTCAAACTCGAGGGCGG
>JAKJFB010000300.1 GCA_022705125.1 Pseudomonadota bacterium | reverse complement strand
CCCGGTGTCGAGGAAGGTGTCGAGACGGTAGCGCCGGCAGACCTGGAGGATGCGCGCGAGGCGCGCCACGCGCGACATCGTGGCTTATCCGCGACGCGTGCGGTCGCGGGCGGCGAGTGCGTCGATGCGTCGGCCGAGGCGGCGGATCCCCGCCTCCAGCCGTTCGCCGCGCTGCGCGGTGGCGCGCAGGTCGGCGAAGAAATCCTCGACCTCGAGCCGCGGCGGCGCGAGGCGCGCCTCTTCGTGGATGAACTCCTCGACGTGGCGCGCGAGCGAGCCGTGCGCCCGGCGTCCCCAGCGCGCCGAGCCGCGCGCGGCGCGCCCGAGCTGGTGCGCTGCGATGTCGCCGACCACGAGCGCCAGGCGCTGTTCCCAGTCGAGCTCGAGCGTGCCGAGCGCCTTCTCGAGCGCGAGCAGCGGGGCGCTGTCGCCGCTGATGCGCAGGTTGCCGTTCACCAGCGCGCTGGCCTTGTCGGCGGCGCCGGCGAGCGCCACGAAATCCGATCCGGCGCCGCTCACGGTGCAGGACACCGCGCCCTCGTAATGGCTGTAGAGTCGCACGCTGTCCGCCCCGGGCGCGATGTAGGCGCGCAGCGCCGGCACGCTGCAGTCGATGCAGAACACCTTGCCCGCGAGCGCGTTCACCTGCTCGCGCGTGGCGTCGTCCATGCCGAGGGCGGCATTGATCGCGCGCTCCAGCGCGGCGAGCGCCGCGACGTTCAGCGTCGAGGCGCCGGCATTCATGCGTCGGCCTTGAAGCCGCGGTGCACCGCCACGATGCCGCCGGTCATGTTGTGGTAGTCGCAGCGCCCGAAGCCCGCGTCCTCCATCATGTCGCGCAGTGTTTCCTGGTCCGGATGCATGCGGATCGATTCGGCGAGGTAGCGGTAACTGTCCTCGTCGCCGGCCACGAGCTTGCCGAGCCTGGGCAGCACGCCGAAGGAGTAGGCATCGTAGAGCTTGCCGAGCAGCTCGCTCGTGGGTTTCGAGAACTCCAGCACCAGCAGCCGTCCGCCGGGGCGCAGCACGCGCAGCATGGACTCCAGCGCGCGCTCCTTGTGCGTGACGTTGCGCAGGCCGAAGGCGATCGTGATGCAGTCGAAGCTGTGATCGGCGAAGGGCAGCTGCTCGGCGTCGGCGAGCACGAAATCGACGTTGGCGCACACCCCGTGGTCGAGCAGCTTGTTGCGCCCGGTACCGAGCATGGACTCGTTGATGTCCGAGAGCACCACGCGGCCCGAACTGCCCACGATGCGCGAGAAGCGCGCCGCGAGATCGCCGGTGCCGCCGGCGACGTCGAGCACACGCTGTCCCTCGCGCACGCCGGAGAGTTCGATCGTCAGGCGCTTCCACAGGCGGTGGATCCCGCCCGACATCAGGTCGTTCATGAGGTCGTAGCGCGCCGCCACCGAGTGGAACACGCCGCCGACGAGGCGCGCCTTGTCCTGCTCGGCGACTTCGCGATAGCCGAAATGCGTGGTGCGGTCTTCAGCCATGGGCGTCTCCGTGGCGCGTGCTCATTGCCTGGCGATCAGGACGGGGCCCGCCGGTTCGCGCGAGGCGCCGGCGAGCGCGAGGCGTGCGAGGTAATCGGCCCAGCGCTTGTGCTGCTCGCGGCACAGCTCGTGCAGGTACTCCCAGGAGTAGATGCCGCTGTCGTGGCCGTCGGAAAAGTGGAACTGCAGGGCGTAGTTGCCCACGGTCTCGATGCGCTCGATGGTGACCAGGCGCTTGCCGGTCTGCAGCGTTTCCTGTCCGGCGCCGTGGCCGCGCACCTCGGCCGAGGGCGAGTACACGCGCAGGTACTCGCAACCCAGGCTGTAATGCTCGCCGTCGGCATAGCCGAGCTCCAGCACGCGTGATGCCCGGTGCAGGCGGATCGTCTCGGGCACCTTGACCTGTACGCTCATGCTCGCGCCCGACGCTCCCCCCTGGACTGGCCCGCTAGCTTACAGGATAAAGCGGCTCAAATCCTCATTGCGCGCAAGCTCTCCGAGCTGCGCGTCGACGTAGGCGGCGTCGATGAGGAGGCGGCTGGTCTCGCGGCTCGAACCGCGATCGGCGGCGCTGAACGAGGCCTCCTCGAGCAGGCGCTCCATCACCGTGTGCAGGCGCCGCGCCCCGATGTTCTCGGTGCGCTCGTTCACTTCCCAGGCCACCTCGGCGAGGCGCCGGATGCCCTCGGGCGTGAATTCCACCGCGAGGTTCTCGGTCGCCAGCAGCGCGCGGTACTGCTCGGTGAGGGAGGCATTGGGCTCGGTGAGGATGCGCGCGAACTCCTCGGGACTGAGCGCGCCGAGCTCGACGCGGATCGGCAGGCGGCCCTGCAGTTCGGGGATCAGGTCCGAGGGCCTGGCGAGGTGGAAAGCGCCGGAGGCGATGAACAGGATGTGGTCGGTGCGCACCGTGCCGTGCTTGGTGCTCACGGTGCAGCCCTCGATCAGCGGCAGCAGGTCGCGCTGCACGCCCTCGCGCGAGACGTCGGCGCCCTGGTACTCGGAGCGCCGCGCGACCTTGTCGATCTCGTCGAGGAACACGATGCCGTTCTGCTCCACCGCCTCCAGCGCGCGGCGCTTGAGGTCGTCTTCGTTGACGAGCTTCGCCGCCTCCTCGTCCTGGACCATTTTCAGTGCGGCGCGCACGCTGAGGCGGCGCGTCTTGCTGCGCCCGGCCGACAGGTTCGCGAACATGCCCTGCAGCTGGCTGGTCATCTCCTCCATGCCGGGCGGGGCCATGATCTCGACGCCCACCGGCGCTGCCGTGAGCTCGATGTCGATCTCGCGCTCGTCGAGCTCGCCCTCGCGCAGTTTCTTGCGAAACACCTGGCGCGCGGCGGAATCGCGCTCGGGTGCGGCGCCCGGCGCCGGGCGCGCCGGCGGCAGCAGCGCATCGAGGATGCGTTCCTCGGCGGCATCCAGCGCGCGTTCGCGCACCCTGGCGATCTCGGACTCGCGGTGCATCTTCAGCGATACGTCGACCAGGTCGCGCACGATCGACTCCACGTCGCGCCCCACGTAGCCCACCTCGGTGAACTTGGTGGCCTCGATCTTGAGGAAGGGCGCGTTGGCGAGGCGCGCGAGGCGGCGCGCGATCTCGGTCTTGCCGACACCGGTCGGGCCGATCATCAGGATGTTCTTCGGCGTGACCTCGCGCGCGAGCTCGGGGTCGAGTTGCGTGCGGCGCCAGCGGTTGCGCAGCGCCACCGCGACGGCGCGCTTGGCTTCCTGCTGGCCGATGATGTAGCGGTCGAGTTCGTGGACGATCTCGCGAGGGGTCATGCTGGACATGGGCGCAATACCGTTGGTGTGCGGGCGGTGGTGTCGCGCCGCGCCTCAGGGCGCGGCGTCGAGCTCTTCGATGGTGCGGTTGTGGTTGGTGTAGATGCAGATGTCGGCGGCAATGCCGAGGCTGCTCTCGACGATCTCGCGCGCCGGCATGTCGGTGTGGCGCAGCAGGGCACGCGCGGCGGACTGCGCGTAGGGTCCCCCGGAGCCGATCGCGATCAGGCTGTCCTCGGGCTCGATCACGTCGCCGTTGCCGGTGATGATCAGCGAGTTGCCGCGGTCAGCCACCGCGAGCAGCGCCTCGAGCCGGCGCAGGGCGCGATCGGTTCGCCAGGCCTTGGCCAGCTCGACCGCGGCGCGCACCAGTTGCCCCTGGTGCTTGTCGAGTTGCGCCTCGAAGAGCTCGAACAGCGTGAACGCGTCGGCGGTGCCGCCGGCGAAGCCCGCGATGACCTTGCCCTCGTGCAGGCGGCGCACCTTGCGTGCGTTGGACTTCATGACGGTATTGCCCATCGACACCTGGCCGTCGCCGCCGATCACGACCTTGCCGTGGCGCCTGACCGAGAGGATGGTGGTTCCCCGATACTGCTCCAAGGCGCTCTCCTCTCGTGATCCAGGTGCGATGTGGCGCAGCGCGCCTGATGAAACGATATGCGGGCGCGGGGTTTCAAGTGCGCCGCGCGTTCACAGCGTCTCGATGCCCACGTCGCGCAGCGCGCGGCGCGCGTTGGCGAGCGCCGCGGGGTCGGCGAAGGGGCCGACCGTGACGCGGTAGCGGGTCTGGCCGTCGGCGCCCTTGACGGGCTCGACGCGGGCGTCGTAGCCGAGCAGCAGGATCTCGCCGCGGCGGCGGTCCGCGTCGGCATGCTGGCTGAAGGCGCCGGCCTGCATCGCGAGCGCGGCGGCCCTGG
>JAKJFB010000002.1:31932-37623 GCA_022705125.1 Pseudomonadota bacterium | reverse complement strand
TCCACCACCTGCCCGGCGTACATCACGGCCACGTCGTCGGCCATGCGCGCGACCACGCCGAGATCGTGCGTGACCAGCACGATGGCCATGCCGTCCTCGCGCTGGATCTCCTGCATCAGGCCGAGCACCTGGTCCTGCACCGTGACGTCCAGCGCCGTGGTCGGCTCGTCGGCGATCAGCAGCGCCGGCCTGCAGGCGAGCGCGATCGCGATCATCACGCGCTGCAGCATGCCGCCCGAAAACTCGAAGGGGTACTGGCGCGCGCGCTCGCGCGCCGCCGGGATGCGCGTGCGCTCGAGCAGCTCCACGGCACGCGCGAGCGCCGCGCGGCGGCTCATGCCGCGGTGCGCCACCAGCGGCTCGGCGATCTGCTCGCCCACGCGCATCAGCGGGTTCAGCGCGCTCATCGGATCCTGGAAGATCATGCCGACCGTCGCACCGCGCAGGCGATCGAGCTCGCGCGCCGGCAGCCCGAGCAGCTCGCGCCCGAGCAGCCGCGCCGAGCCGCCCGTGATGCGCCCGGGCGGTGTGTCGATCAGCCCCATCACGGCCTGCAGCGTCACCGACTTGCCGCAGCCGGACTCGCCCACCACGGCGAGCGTGCGCCCCGCAGCGACCGCGTAGCTCGCGCCGCGCACCGCGCGCACCGTGCCCGCGCGCGTGGCGAACTCCACCTCCAGTCCGTCGACCGCCAGCACCGGCACCGCCTCCGCGCTCATGCCGGCTCCGCGCGCGTGTCGAGCGCGTCGCGCAGCCCGTCGCCCAGCAGGTTGAAGGCCAGCACCGTGATGCTGATGAACGCGGCCGGTACCGCCAGCTCGTGCGGATGCGCCAGCATGCTGCGGATGCCGTCGTTGCACAGCGAGCCCCAGGACGGTGTCGGCGGCGCGACGCCGAGCCCGATGAACGACAGGAATGCCTCGGTGAAGATCGCGCTCGGGATCGCGAACGACAGCGCCACCAGCAGCACGCCCAGCACGTTCGGCACCATGTGGCGCAGGACCAGGTACGGAGTGCCGGCGCCCATCAGGCGCGCCGCCTGCACGTAGGGCTCGTCGCGGATCGCCATCACCTGCCCGCGCACCAGCCGCGCCGAGGCGGGCCAGCCGAGCAGCACCATCGCCAGCAGCATCGGCATCACGCCGCTCTCGCCGGGGCGGATGCCGAAGGCCACCTTGAACAGGATCATGAACAGCAGGAAGGGCAGCGCAACCACGAAATCCGCCAGCCGCATCATCGCGTTGTCGATGCGCCCGCCGAGGTAGCCCGCCAGCCCGCCGTAGAGCAGGCCGGCCAGCACGAACAGCAGCGGCGCCGCGATGCCGATGAACAGCGAGGTGCGGGCGCCGTGGATGATGCGCGCGAGGATGTCGCGCCCGAGGTAATCGGTGCCGAGCGGGTGCGCGGGCAACCGCAGCTCGCCGCCGATGCGTTCGTGGCCGGCGTTGGCCGCCAGCAGCCCGCGCCGCAGCGCCGCCGACCACGCGATGGCTTGCCGCGGTTCGACGCGCAGCGTGATCGCCGCGCCGGCCTCGAGCCCCGCGCGCAGCGGTACCACCGAGTAATGGTAGTTGCGCGCTTCCAGCCCGAGCCGGTCCTCGAAGGCCGGAGTCACGACCTCGCCGAGCGGCACGCCGAGGTCCTCGCGGTCGCGCGGCGCGAGCTCGTGGCGATACACCGCGTAGGCATCGGCCCCCGCGACAGGATGCCAGGCCAGGCGCACCGCCGCGGTGTGCGGCGTGCCGCAGACCGTGAGGCCGGCCGGCGTCTCGAGTGCGCACGGCACCGCCACCGGTCCCGGGTCCGCGACCAGCAGCGCGGCGCGTCCAGGGCCCGGCGGCCGCGAGGCCTCGTCGAGACGCTGCAGCGCGGGGTCAACGCGCCACAGCCACGGCCCGGCCAGAGCGCCGATGATCAGCGTCGCGATCACGGCGAGCGAGAGCATCGCGCGGCGGTCGGCGCGCAGCCGCGCCCAGACGTGCTCGCGGTACGACGGCGACGGCGTCGCGGCGAGGGGTTGCGCCACGCCGGCGGCGAGCGGCAGGAAATCCCCCGGCAGCGGGACGTGGCTGCTCATCGCGCGCGGCTCCGGGTCGGGTGCATCAGCGCGCCTGCGCCATGCGGATGCGCGGGTCCACCAGCCCGTAGGCAATGTCCACGAGGATCACCATGAACACCAGGAAGGCGCCATAGAACACCGTGGTGCCCATGATCACGGTGTAGTCGAGCTGCTGCACGGCCTGCACGAAGTAGCGCCCGAGGCCGGGGATCGCGAACACCAGTTCCACCACGAAACCGCCGGTGGCGATGGTCGCTATCGCGGGGCCCAGCACCGTGATCACCGGCAGGATGGCGTTGGGCAGCTGGTGGCGCAGCAGGATGCGCGCCGGCGAGAGGCCCTTGGCACGCGCGGTGCGCACGTAGGCGGCGCCGCGCACCTCGAGCATCGAGGTGCGCATCAGCCGCGTCAGGAAGGCCATGGTGCCGAGGCCCAGCACCAGCGCGGGCACCAGCATGTGCGCGGGTCCGCCCCATCCGGCCACCGGCAGCAGCGACACGCCGGCCCAGGCGTTCAGGCGCAGCACCCCGAGCTGCGCCAGCGCGGCGAGCACGAAACCCGGCACCGAGATGCTCAGCACCACCAGGAACATCACGAGCGCGTCGGGCCAGCGCCCCGCGGTGCGTGCCGTGATCACGCCCCAGAACACCCCGCCCAGCGCGGCGAAGCCGATGGCCAGCACGCCCAGCAACGCCGAGACCGGGAAGTGCTCGCGGATGATGTCGTTGACCTCGCGGTTCTGCTGCGTGAACGAGACGCCGAAATCGCCGCGCGCCATGTTGCCGAGGTAGCGCAGGTACTGCAGCGCCAGCGGCTGGTCGAGGCCGTAGCGCGCCTCGAGGTTGCGGCGGATCTCGGGCGACACGGCGCGCGCATCGAGCAGCGGATCGCCGGGCACGGCGTGCATGCCGGCGAAGGTCGCGGTCGCGATGAACCAGACGGTGAGCAGCCCGTAGCAGAGGCGTCCGAGGATGAAGCGCAGCATCGGCCATTGATAGCGGCATTGCCCGCGGCTGTAAAGCAAGGCACGGCGCGGTGATAATGGCCGCGCCAGTCCGGCCGCCGGTTGCGGGGTGTTCCCATGAAGCATCTGATCATCGTCCGTCACGCCAAGTCGAGCTGGGCCGATCCGGGCCAGCGCGATTTCGACCGCCCGCTGAACGGGCGCGGCGAGCGCAACGCCCCCGAGATGGCCGGGCGCCTGAAGGCGCGCGGGCTGCGCCCGCAGCTGATCGTCGCGAGCGGGGCGCGCCGCGCGCACGCCACCGCGAAGCTGATGGCCGAGGTCTTCGGTTATGCGAAGGCGGACATCGAAATCGTCGACGCGCTGTACGAGGCCAGCCCGCGCGTGTGGCTGGAGCAGATCGGCGCGCTGCCCGCCGGCCTCGACACGGTGATGATGGTCGGGCACAACCCCGAGATCACCGCGCTGGTCGCGCAACTGTGTCCACAGGCGCGTATCGACAACGTGCCCACCTGCGGCGTGCTGTGCCTGGACTACGAGGCCGGCGACTGGGCCGGCATCGCCCGTGCAAAGCCCGTGAGCTGGGAATTCGATTACCCGAAGAAGCCCTGAGCTCTGCTACCATCAATGCCCCAGCGCAACCAGGCCAGCCCATGTTGCACCCAGTCCTCGAACGCGAACGTCGCACCGTCGCCGCGTATCTCAGCGCCGGCGCCCACCGGTTGCAGTCCCTGTTGCCGCGGGTCGAGCACGACGCCGACATCGAGGCGCTGCACCAGTTTCGCGTCGAGCTGCGACGCATCCGCACGGGGCTCATGGCCCAGCGCGGAGCGCTGCCGCTGGCCGATGCCGCGGAGCTGGTCGCGGAGTGTCGCTGGCTCGCGGGGCGCGGCAGCGGACTGCGCGATCTCGACGTCTTCCAGCACCGGCTGACGGAGTATCTGGAGCCGGACAGCGGGGCGGATACACAGCCGTTGCGTCGCCTGCGTGCCGACCTGGGGCGACTGCGCAGCAGCGCGCGGCGCCAGCTGCTGGGTTCGCTGCGCAGCCATCGCGCCCATGCCCTGGTCACGCGGCTGCAGGCGCTGGGCGAGCTGCCGTTGGCGGCATCCGGATGGCCCGACCTGCCCACGGCCGGGGCGGCGCTGTGGCGCAGCTACCGCCGCGTGCGCAGGCTCGGCAAGGCCATCGACGCAAGCTCTCCTCCTGAGCACCTGCACGAACTGCGCAAGCGCTGCAAACGCCTGCGCTACCAGCTGGAGATGTATGCGGGGGCGTTCGACGAGGCCGAGCTGCCCGACATGGTGCGGCGCCTGCGCAAGCTGCAGAACGTGCTCGGCGACTACCAGGACTTCCATACGCACGCCGCGCTGCTGTGCGAGCTGCGTGCCCGGGCCGTGGATTCCGGCGCGCCGGATGGCGCATACCTCGCGCTGATCGAGCGCATGCTCGCGGCGCTGGACGAACGCTCCGCGGCGGCGCGGGCGCGTTTCGCCGCGCGCTTCGCGCAGTTCAACGACCGCAAGCACCACCAGCGCCGGCGCCGGTTGTTCGCGCCGGACCCGCGGCTGGCGCGACCGATGATCGGCAGCGGCGGCTACTGCCACGCCCGGGTGTCCGGCGAGCGCATCGGCCTGCCCGTGGGCAAGGTGGTGTGCGTCGGGCGCAACTACGCCGCGCACGCCGCCGAGCTAGGCAATGCGGTGCCCGAGGTGCCGCTGCTGTTCATCAAGCCGCCCTCGGCGGTGGTCGACATGGCGCCGCAGATCCGCATCCCGGGCGGGTGTGGCGCGGTGCACCACGAGCTGGAGATCGCGCTGCTGATCGGGCGCGAGTTGCGCGCGGCAACGCCCGAGGAGGCCTGGGCCGGGATTGCCGGCATGGGCCTCGCGATCGATCTCACGCTGCGCGAGCTGCAGGATGCGCTGAAGGCGAAGGCTCACCCGTGGGAAATCGCCAAGGGTTTCGACGGTGCCTGCCCGCTGTCGCCCTTCGTGCCGCTCGATCCGGCGCTGGACCTGGCGGCGCTGGAAACGCGGCTGGTGGTCAACGGGCGCCGGCGCCAGCACGGCAACAGCGCGCAGATGCTGACGCCGATCATCGAGCTGCTGTGCTACGCGAGCCGCCAGTTCAGCCTGTGGCCCGGCGACGTGGTGCTGACCGGCACCCCCGCGGGCGTGGGCCCGCTGGCGCCCGGCGACCGCATCACGGCCGAGCTGAAGGGGCTCGTGGTGGTGCACGCGGAAATCGTGTAAACAATCACGCGCGCAGCTCCCTTACGCCGTTTGCGCCCGCCAGCAGCAACAGGTCCGCGGGGCGGTGCGCGAATATGCCGTTGGTCACGACGCCCACGATGTTGTTGATCGCCGCCTCCGTCTTCAGTGGCTCGGGCAGCGCGAAATCATAGACGTCGAGGATGATGTTGCCGTTGTCGGTGGTGACACCCTGGCGGTAGACCGGGTTGCCGCCCAGCTTCACCAGCTCGCGCGCCACGTGGCTGCGCGCCATCGGGATCACCTCCACGGGCAGCGGGTACTTCCCGAGCACGTCGACGAGCTTCGACCCGTCGACGATGCAGACGAACTTGCGGGAGGCCGCCGCGACGATCTTCTCGCGCGTGAGCGCACCGCCGCCGCCCTTGATCATCGCACCGTGCTCGGTGACCTCG